>CALCMV010000329.1 GCA_937967535.1 uncultured Saprospiraceae bacterium | reverse complement strand
TTGAATTATAAATTTTGAATGACAAATTATTTTAAATATAACGGTTCTTCTGCATATTTTGCGGAAGCGTTATATGTATTGCTTTTTTAACTTTGGGAGTTATGCTCACTCGTCGGACATTTTCAAAATGTCAGACGAGTATCTTTTTTCCCAAAAGTCAATTAAAGCAAAATTAAGTATCTATTTCGGGTAATTTTTATTTTTTATAACAAATGAATAATAGTCAAATATTATTTACGTAAAATATGCAGAAGAATCAATATTACTTTGTTTTTTGTTGATAATTAGAGATTAACAAATTAATTATTTTTTATCATTCAAAATTCATAATTGGCGAATACATTGTGTAATGCTGCTTGATTTTATTGTTTATCACTCATCGTTTTCTGTGTACTCAATATTTCCTCATTCAGCCATCTTTGTAAAGTTACCATTGTTTTTTGCTTGTCGGCAGGTGTCATATTTTTGATGCGGGCATTGTGATGGGCGTAGTTTTTCATGGTAATTTTGAGGGCATCTGTTTTGGGAGAAGGATTGACAGCAGCAGCCGACCAAGCATCCGTTTCGCCGTAGATGTAGAGCATCCTATCGCCGGATTTGCGTAGCCATTTTCGGACATTTTGGTTGAGTTCAGCATCAAAAGATAAATCGCGCATAGGGGCAAAAATAGTATTCGTTGGCTGTGGTACAGCTTTTAATAAATGTCGCAAACCTGTCACATCATATCCATAATAACCCAATTCTGTCATTGCCTGATAGAAAAACGGCGCATAATACGCCATGCCTTTATCAGAGTACAACTCGAAGCCTACCACGTCAACTAAGTGTTGGAACATTTCATCATTGGAAGCGGTGGCGGTGGGAATATCGCGGCAATCTTTTCCCCATTGCCAAAATGAAAAAGAATACTCCAAGACTGCATACTCAAATGCCACTTCGCGCCCAATGGCAAATTTTTGACCTTTACCGATAGAATACCACTTCATCAATGGCAATAATTCTTCCCGCCTTTCGAGTAAACGACGTTGATACTCAAATATCTTTTTCCGACAACTCGCCGAACCAAGCGAATTGAGAAATTTGGTCAGGCGCGGGTCTTCTACTCCAAAATTTAAAGGGGCAACATATGGCACCGTCACATCCACATCATCAGAATAATAATACCGATGATAAATGGCAGCCTGACCGCCTTTGCTGATGCCTGTGGTCAGCCATTTTTCTCCATATATTTTTTTAAAATTATCAATAATACGATGGTGGTCGGTGGCAGCTTGGTAGGTGGTGAGGTATTGCCAATTTTTTGTATCAGGTTTGGATTCGCCGAAGTAGCGATGCTCTACAATCAATTGATTGGCAAGGAGTAACTCACTGATTTCGTAAGGTTGGTTGTGGGGTGCAGCATAGCCTTCTGTGACCATCACCGTTGGTTTGTCGTAGCCAATATGAGTCAGATAAATACGCTGGGTAAATGATGCGGTTTCAGGATTTTTATGGTCAAGCGGCTGGCGAAAATCTATTTGGTAGCTATTATCGGAGAGTGCTTGTACTTGTTCGACATCAGGCAATGCCTTTAGTTTTTTAATCAATACAGCAACTTCATTGAGGTTAATATTTTGTGCAAATAAAGGAAAAAAAACGACATTAAAACATATAAAAAACCATAGAAATTTTGCCTTCATAATTCGTGATTCATTTGTTTTTAGATTTGGTGTGATAATGTGTTCGTCAATTTTTAATTTTGAATGAAAATATATTTATAAGTAATTGAATTTTAACGTTTTAAAAATTAAAGAAAAACTTACCTGACGGCTAAAGTCGTCAGTACAGTGTCTCCATCCACCTATAAAACAGTCATTACAATTTTCTGTAATTTATGCCATCCACAGCATAGTAACGATAATTGACAATATTATGTTCGATTTTTTATTAATTTGAAAACTAGGGATAAAAATGTGTGAGTCAATTTTCTTTTGACAATGCAACAAAAGCGGCTTGAAATTTGTCATTAGAATACCGAATACCAAACTAAATTTACCGGTATGCGGTTAAACATACGTTAAACTACGGGAATAATCATAATTGACCTAACAATTTACTGAAATTAACGTATCTTTATTAGTCGAAAATTGACCTGAATAAAGCATTTTTTATGTTGAAATTATTTTAATTTAATTAAAAATTAATATTTCAATGCGAAGATAAATGATTTTATTTTTTATTATGTAAATATTTCATTTTTAACATATTAATAATCAAACATTTACAGTTAAATTAAAAAACAATTCAAAAACACAATAAATAAAAATTAATTTTTAAATATAATTATATGAAAATCAGAGGGTTTTTATTCCTTGCTTTGATAGCTTTAGTAGCAGTTTGGGCGTTCACATTGCCCGGTGACTATGGCGATAAGGACGAAGTATTGATGCAATCTATACTTAGCAGTATGAATAAATTGCACTACGAACCATTGGAAATTGATGACAATTTTTCGGAGCGTGCTTTCAAATTGTACTTGGAAAGTATGGATGGTTCAAAGCGTTTTTTCACCATAGATGATATCAATACACTGGAAAAATACAAACATCAAATTGACGACCAAGTAAGCACAGCCAATTTTGAGTTTTTTGAACTCTCGCGTGATTTGATGAATAAGCGTGTTGACCAAATCGAGGGTATATACAAGGAAATACTCGACAAGCCTTTTGATTTTACAATAAATGAACGCTTTGAATTTGATGAAGAAAAAGTCGAATACGCCAAAGATGAGGCACAACTCAGAGATTATTGGCGCAAAGCCCTCAAATACAGGGTATTGGATAGAGTAGTCGGTAATTTGGAAAAACAAGAAAAAGCAGCTAATGGCGAATTGGAGGAAGAAGAAAAAGAGGAAGAAAAGAAAAAAGATAAGGACGAAAAAGACGTGCTTGACATGACTTTTGAAGAACTCGAAGCCGAAGCACGTAAAGACGAATTGAAGGTACACGACGATTGGTTTGAGCGACTTTCTAAGCTGCGTCGCAGTGACCGCTTGGAGATTTATATCAATGCCGTCACTTCTTCATTTGACCCGCATACGAATTATTTTCCGCCAAAAGAAAAAGAAGATTTTGACATCCGAATTTCGGGGCGTTTGGAAGGTATCGGCGCACAATTGCGTGTAGAAGATGGCGATATAAAGGTCATCCGAATTGTACCCGGTAGTGCTTCGTGGCGACAAAAAGAATTGGAAGCCGACGATGTTATCACCGCCGTAGCGCAAGGCGAAGAAGAACCCGTAGATGTAGTCGGCATGCGCCTCGACGATGCTGTACGACTCATTCGCGGTAAGAAAGGAACTGAGGTGCGCCTGACCGTCAAGAAGGTGGATGGTTCTACGAAGGTCATTCCGATTATCCGCGACATTGTGGTGTTGGAAGAATCTTATGCCAAATCAACGATTCTTTCTACCGAAGGTACAGACTATAAAGTCGGCTTAATCAACCTTCCGCAATTCTACGCTGATTTTACGAAAACAGGTGGTAGAAATTGTGCCGAAGATGTGGACAAAGAATTGCATAGCCTGATAGAAGAAGGCGTATCGGGCGTTATTTTGGATTTGAGAAATAATGGTGGTGGTTCGCTCAATGAGGTCGTGGATATGTCCGGTTTATTTATTGAAAAAGGACCTATCGTACAAGTAAAAAGCAAAGACGCTGACCCGCGTATTTTGAGAGATAAAAACTCGCAAGTGACCTATGATGGTCCTTTGGTAATTATGATAAATTCGGGTAGTGCATCGGCTTCGGAGATACTCGCGGCGGCGATGCAGGATTATGGTCGTGCAGTGGTCATTGGTAGCAATTCTTTCGGAAAAGGAACGGTGCAACGCTTCATCAATCTTGACCGTACTGTACCTGTGACGATGGCAGATGTGCGTCCGCTTGGGTCTGTCAAAATGACGACTCAAAAATTCTATCGTATCAATGGTAAAACCACTCAATTGAAAGGTGTTGCGCCGGATATCGCCTTGCCGTATCGCTTCGATTATATTGATACGGGCGAAAAGAAACACGATTTTCCGATGGCTTGGGACGTGATAGAACCGATACAATATAATACTGAATTTACCATAAACAATCTAGATAAAATTAAACAAATGAGTGCCGACCGCGTTAAAAGCAATGAGACATTCGCTCTCATTGACGAGCGTGCGAAATTGCTCAAAGAAGAACGCGATAATCCGAATGATAATTTGAATTTAGAGAAATTCAGAAAACACCAAGCGGATTCGGAAGCGAGAAATAAAAAATATGAAGATTTGGGCGACGAAGAAATTGGCGGCTTGATGGTAACAACACCGAGTTTTGTCATTCCTTCGGTAGAAGCCGACTCCGCACAACTCGCACGTGTGGAAGAATGGCACGAAAATCTTCAAAAAGACGTGTATGTGGAGGAAGCATTACACGTTATCAATGACATCATTGGAAGTACGACTAAGAAGAGAAGACGAAAGTAATAGAGCTATTTTCTTCACCTTCTTATCAAATTTCAAAACAAACAATTATGGCAGAATTTTGGGAAGCAGTGGGCGTTATGTTACTTTCGACCTTAAAACATACTTTGGTGGGCGTACCTTCGGGTTTTGCTGCCGGATTTGGGATGTTTGAAGTCATTCTGTATACCGCTATCGGTGGTACTGTGGGCGTATTTTTCTTCATGTACTTTGCTAATACAGTAAAAAAAGCCTACTTGTGGTACTTGAAAAAACGCGGTATCAAAGCACGCAAATTCACCAAAACCAACCGATTTGTGGTGCGTATCAAGCAACGATTCGGCTTATATGGTTTGGCATTTATTACGCCACCAATTATCTCTGTTCCTATCGGGGCAATTATTGTTGCTACGATATACAAAAACAAAACAAGAGCATTTGCCTTTTTGGTAGGCGGCGTGTTGTTTTGGTCAGTAATAGGCTCATGTATAGTCGGTCCTATCGCCAAATTGATTGCAGGAAATTGATAATGATTAACAATTAACGATTAATATTTTTTTTAATCTTAATTCTCAACTTATAAATGCAGCCGCAACGTTTTCGTTGCGGCTGTTTTAATTTTAATTTTAAACTTAATTTTAAACTTAAACTTAAACTTGAACTTAAAAAGAAGATACTTTGAGACATTTGATGCCCTGCGATTTCTCGCCTTCTTTTTGGTCTTTCTTTCTCACCTTCCTCTGGCGAATTTTCCTGTTTTAAGGCTCTTTGATGCTAGTGGCGATATTGGGGTAATATTTTTCTTTGTATTGAGTGGTTTTTTGATTTCGTATATCCTTTTACACGAAAAAGAAGCTAGCGGCACTATCCGCCTCAAAAAATTTTTCATACGGCGTATTTTGCGGATTTGGCCCCTATTTTACGCCATGATACTCTTTGCCTTTCTAACGCCCTATCTGCTTGATTTTGCAGGAATTTCCTACTCTTCAAAAGGTTATGAACCCAACTGGCTCATGTCCTGCCTTTTTCTCGAAAATTATATGATGATGAGTACGGGTACATTCCCCAATGTATCGCCCCTTCGCGTGATGTGGTCGCTGTGTATCGAAGAGCATTTTTATATCATTTGGGGCTTATTATTATATTTTTTACCCGTCAAAAAATTGCCCTTATTAATCGTCGGGTCGGTCATTGTGGCGTATATCGGGCGAGTGATTTGTTATAATTTGGTCATCGTAGATATGGATATTTTTACGAATATTGACTACTTTGCCTATGGTGCTATTCCGGCTTATTGTCTGGTTAAAAAAGAGGAAATCATTGAGCGTATCAGTCGCATTTCTATGTCTGTCAAATACCTTATCACAGCGATTACGCTGATATTTATCCTCATTTTCCCACAAACGAGTTACGCCAGTCAATTATTCATCAAGCCGCTTACACTTGGCGCATTATTTACCGCGCTGATTTTCTTTACACTTCCTGCCGCCAATCGTATTTATATTCCGCGCAATCACATCATTAGTCGTTTGGGTGTATATACATATGGATTATACCTGTATCATACGATTTGTATTAATTTTTTGATGAAATTATGCGAAATAAAGGGTATTGATTTAACTAATATTTTGAATGTAATTGCGCTCGGAATGGTATCTTTGTTTTGCTCAATTATTGTGAGTATGATTTCTTATTATTTATTTGAAAATCAATTTATTAAGCTGAAGAAATATTTTACGTAACATAAGGGAACTCGCAACAAATAAACCACCCAAACTGCTCGTTCTTTTTCGCTCACTCTGCGTTACAAAAATGGTCATCCCGAATGCTTTCGGGACTCACATTTTCGCGCCTTGATTGAGCAAAAAATAACATCGCATTTTGGGTAGCTTATTTATTTCGAGTTCCCTAAACATCTGGACTTTGGACATTTTGGAAATTAGGTAACTGGATTTAGAGCATGCTCAAAATTTCTTTTGAATAAGGGCTATACTAAATATCTCTCCATTATCATCTTCCACTTGTTCGATTTTTGATTGAAATCCCTTTTTTCCCAGTTCGGCTAAATGTTCATTAATGTATTGATTCCATTTATCTGCTTCGGCTTTTTTGGGATAGGCATTGATGTACATATTTTTTTTCTCGTCGCCATCCGGTAAGTGATAGTAATAATTCAAGCCCATCAAAACAGTCGCATTTTCATTGTGTCGAAATGCCGCAGCTACTACCGCTTTGCAAAACGGATAGACAATCCACATAAAACATACATCAAACTTGTATCGCTGACATAATTTTAAATAATTACCTTGTATCACATGAAGATGTGGGTATAATTCCTTACAACGCTTCACACCGTAGGGCATCATTTCTATCCCAAATTTCTTTTGAGCTTGACTAACCGCATTGAGATTATGCCCTTCGCCGATGCCGATTTCGCAGTAAGTTTTTCCGGCGGCATATTTATCAATCAACTTAGCGACTGATAGCGGAGAACGGTCGGTTTTTAGGAGTAGTTTATCGGCTTTCTCCTTATATAATTTAGGCTCAACGGCACTTGCCATTTTTTCTTCGTCCAAATCATATTGTAAAAATTCCTTGATTTTTCGGGCTTGTTTGAGTGGAGATTCGATGATGTTTTTATAATTGACATAGAGTATTTTGACATTATTATGTTGAGCATCCCATTTTTTTACGTTTTCAATGACTCGCTTCATTTTTTCGCGTTGCTGAACCGCAAAAAAGGTGGTATCATTATTTCCAAGTTGGCGTTTGCCCATTTTTTTTCTTGAAAGCCATATTTCTTCCAAGTCTCGCTCGACAAATACTATTTTATATCGAAAATTTTCGGTAGGCAACAAACGTAAGTATCCTGCATATACCTTGATGCACTTACCCTCTAATTCTTCAACGAAAGACTCCGAATATGGCACAGGAGTCTGGCGATTGATACGCATGATGCGCTGGTGTTCATAGTAGCCGTTGGGATTGTGCTTATCGGCTTTTTTCACATCTTCTACCACTACTTCAAGCCCGCCGCGCTCCATCATTTGCATGAGCATAGATGTACCTGCACGCATCATACCCGATACTACATATATCGTTTTGGTTTTCATTATGCAA
>CALCMV010000328.1 GCA_937967535.1 uncultured Saprospiraceae bacterium | reverse complement strand
AGACCGAGAGGCGCATTGACCCAAAAACCGCCGCTATTGGGCGAGTTGACACCTTGCTCGCGATTGGGTGCGGTGTGGCGAAGTTGCAAGCCGATTTCGGGCATGATAAACCATGATTTGGTGAAAATGAGATAGGTAAATGTGGAGGTCAAGGTACTTTCATTACCGAATTTAAACTGCCGTCCGCCTGTGCCGTTTGGGTCGCCAAAATGTTGGTTTGTACCATTGAGGCGATAAGCAAGGGCGGTCTGAAAAGTGAGATTTTTGATGAAAAGATGTTGTCGCGTAGTGGCTATGCGCCCGATGAAATCGTAGCTGCCCGTACCGCTTTGCATGTCGGGCGAGAGAACGATTCCTTTGTCATCAATAATATTTTTGTTGCCTGTGGGGAGTTTTATGCCGGCAGAAAATTTGATTTGAGTGTTGTCGCCCGTTGGGAGTGTGTATTGAGAAAGGAGTGTCAAATCTCCCATTCCAAATGCCCCTTCGGTTTCGGATACCGTTTGCCTGTTTTGAGTGACGAAGGGCAGAAATGCGCTGAATGCCCAGTTTTCATTGAGGTTGAAATCAATTTTGAATAGTGTATTTTGACCGTTTCGGGTGCGGGGGTCATTGGTGAGGCGTTGGTTGTTGTCAATGAGTAAATTGACGCTTTTGTACTCGTGGCTGAGGTGAAATATAAACCCTTTTTCGCCGGAACTGACATCAAATGAAGAGGTCAACGGCGCACCTGCCGAACAACAAGTTTGTGCCGATATTTTTCCACAAAAGAATAATAAAATAGTTGTTAGATATAAAGCGCAAGTTTTCATATTGACTATTTAAGGACAAAGTTTGGATTTTATTCGCACATTTATTGTCTGCTTTTTTACAAATATGGATTTATTAAATTTCGATTGTTATTAGTTCATAGTTGAAAGTTCATAGTTCATAGTTGAAAGTTCATAGTTCATAGTCACGTTAGTTTGGCATTTCCAGAAAGAAAAAAATACGCTTTGATTCGCGTTAATTTGGCATTTCCAGAAAGAAAAAAATACGCTTTGGTTCGCGTTAATTTTGCATTGCCAGAAAGAAAAAAATACGCTTTGATTCGCGTTAATTTTGCATTTCCAGAAAGAAAAAAAATACGTTTTGATTCGCGTTAATTTAGCATTTCCAGAAAGAAAAAAAATATGCTTTGATTTACCTTAGTTTGGCATTTAACAAAGGAAAAAACAAATAGTTCGTTGGTTCAAAGCGGAGGTATCAGATTAGGCTGATATGCACAAAAAAAAGCCGCCTTGCATTTTAAAAATGCAAAGCGACTTTTTTGTAAGAGCATAAACTGTTGATTGTCCGTTTGGATTGCTTAGGTAATATCCAAAGTCCGGTTGTATTTATGTAGGCAAATTTTATTCTTGTTCTCCGGGTGGTACACGGGACGATATACCATTGTTGTTGAACCAGAAATTTTTGTCGCTACCATTAATATCGCCGTCGAGATTGTAGTCGGCGGCACCGTACAAGAGGAATCTACCGTTGTCCGGCACCCAAACGGATTTGTCGGGTCCGGTGATTTCGTAGTTTTGGGTCGCATCACCACTATACATGACCCACGTGTTGTTTTCTGTGAGGTGTTGACCAAATCCGGCAACTCCGGTGAAGGAATTTTGTGCGGAGAAGTTGTAAATCAAACCTGTATTGGTCAGTAAAAACGGGTCGGTGGACATGATCGGCATGTGGTTGCGGTGGCGGATAACCATGTGATACAAACCATGTCGTAAACCCTCGAATTGGGGAGGAGATACGCCGTCTATATCTACGATGTCGCCGTCTCTTTGCAGGAGTACAGGGCGGAGGTGTTGGATGTTTTTAGGGCTAATATCGTCGCGGAGTTCGATGAGAATCCAGTCTACAATGGCATTATTGCCGACAATATCAAATACGCCGGGGGCAGCCTGATAGGTGTTGAGGTAAGGGTCAATGTTGGGCAAGAGGAATTTTTCGCGCATGCCGTCATTCATCAAACCGTTGGTGCTGTTGTAGGCACCTTGCAGGAAGACTTGAAGTGTGGCAGGAACGGCTTCTTGTCCTATGAAAAAATCTGCGGTTTGCGAGCAGCCTTTAGCGTCAAAGACCTCGACAGTGTGTGTACCAACGCCGAGACTTGTGACGGTCGTTTCTGTCTGCCCATCGTCCCATAGTATGGTATAATCGCCATTGCCGCCTGATATAGAGAGGCTTATGCTGCCATTGTCATTATTGTTGGCGGTGTGGGTGATGCTTGGGAAAATATTGATAGGACCATCGCCCTCAATGCTAATATCGCCTTGTGCGCTTGCCCCGTCGGTATCGGTAATTATTAGGGTGTAGATGTCGGCATCCAAGCCTGTTGCAACAGGTCCGGTATCGCCATTTGACCAGTTGTATTGGTAAGGTGGCGTTCCTTGCTGAACGATTTCGGCTTCGGCTGTTGCCAATTGGTCGCAAGCCGAGTCGGAGGTATTTATGGCAAATGCGAGTCCATTGCCTTGTTGCATATTTTGTAAGCCAATGATAGTCAGTTTTTTATCACCAAGAACAAATTCTTCTCCTGCTGCATTCAATAAGTTGATTCGCTCAATAGCAATGGTCAACTCATCGGGAAGTGTTATGGCAGAATTTATTTGGTAGTTCAGGAAAAGTTTGCAAAAACTGCCGATTCCTGTGGCATTTTGACCGTCATTGCGAGTGAGGGCAATGTCGGTGGTGTTGGGTTCGTCTTTGGTGATGCTTTGCAAATTGTCATTTGCAGTACCCATCCAAGAATCTGCAATATCAAGCGTGGTGGTGAAGTGGTCTATGCCATCACCTTCTACCTCGTCGGGTGCGATGCTAAAAGCTATGCCATGAAGTGCTGCCGGTGTGGCATCCTTGCCTTCCAATTTGATATTTAATTCGACCAGAACATTGGTATTATTGACGGTCATATCAGCGACTTCAAGGGCGATTTTTCCTTCAAATTGTTGGTGGGTTCTTTCCTCGAAGACGTATGTTCTGCCATAATTGCTGATTATTGTCCCAATATCGTTACTGTTTACTACGCCGTCGCCGTCGCCATCTTGGTGTTTGCCGTTGATACCGGATACGTTGTTGGTCCAGTCGGGTGCGTTTTGTGCTTCCCAAATAATACTGGCTTCGGGGCGTTGTGGTCCGGTACTGCCGAAGGCAAGCCCCCAATGAAGCGCGTCACAATTGTCGGCGATGCCATCGCGGTTGAGGTCGCCGGGAAATACCAATCCTTCAAATATGTCGTAGAATAGGGTTTGGGTGGTCAGCACAAGGTCGCGTCCGTTGGAGTTGGGGTCAGTGACGGGTACATTTCTGATTTCGCAGTGATAATTGCCACTAGAGTTTGGGTGATAAATGCTGTCTCCATTGATAGTTGTTTGGAGTGTGCCGTCTTTGTACCAATCGAATGTATTGCTTGGACTTTCTGTACCCACAGCGACTACGAGGGGTTGTCCTTCGCGTGTAAGGGGGATGTCATCTTGTGGCGAATAGAAGAAATTATCTATATCGAGATTTTCTTCCAAGCCTGCAAAAGTGAGTTGGTTGTTGTTGACTGCCAGCGTATTTAGCATAGGCATCTCCGAACAATTGGGTACTCTGCCGCTAAGTTGATTGTCGTTGACATAGAAGGCTTGCAGCTTGGGCATGTTGGTGATAGTAGCCGGGATTTCGCCTGTGAGGTGATTGCTGGAGAGAATGGCTTCTTCGAGATTTGGCATGTTGCCAAATGTAGCCGGGATGCTTCCTGTGAGTTGGTTGTCTTCGAGAAACAGGAACTTCAGGTTGGGCAATTGACCGATTTCTGAGGGAATACCGCCTGTCAGTTCGGTATTCGTGATAATTAGTTGCTCCAAGTTGATAAGATTGGCGATTTCCGGTGGGATAGTACCGGATAGTGTGCTTCTGTCGCCGAGAGAAAGGTATCTGAGTTGTGTCAATTGCCATATGGAAGTGGGGATGTCTTCTTCCAGAAAATTGTCTGATATATCGAGGTATTCGAGATTGGAGAGGTTGCCAAGATTTGCGGGGATGGGTCCTTCGAGGTTGTTTTCGTTGAGGTTGAGGTGTACTAATTTTGTTAAATTTGTTATCGTTTCGGGGATGCGCCCGGCAAGGTCGGCATCGCTCAAATCCAGATAGGTCAGTTCGCCCAAATCACCAAGTGCATCGGGCAATATTCCGCCAGTCGGCGAAGCAGTAAGGTGTGTCACACGCCCTTCGGCATTGAGTTGGATGCCCGACCATGTGGTCATTGCTTGGGATAAATCCCATGAGAAGGTCAGTGCTTCGTGCAATTGGACAAGTGCCAGCGAATCATTTTCACGCGAAGCATTTGCCGTAGAATAGGTACATAGAGATAGTAGCAGGACAAGCAGATACTTGCCTGAAATCAGGTTAGGAGATAATTTCATATTTAGCCTTTTTCTGTTTCCTTTAAATTAAAAACTTGTATAAATAATAATGAATTGCTCTTTGACAATTTTGACTCGTGAATGAAAAATTTTAAATAATTTAATATTTACAATTTGTTAAAAAATAATTATCAGGAGGGAATAGAAATAAATTTAAAATTTATAATTCATAATTTGATGAAGATATTGGTAAAGGAGCATGTTTAAAATATTTGTTAACAAATGTTCGATGTTTCCTTTTTTTCGTAAATACGGATAATTCAATGCGAGTTTATTTTACGGAATGTCGGTGGAAAAGTTTCGTATATTATTTTAATTTAATGCGTAAATCAGACAAAACGTTGTGAGTATCTATTAATGAGATTAATACGAAGTGTTTTTTTATTTATAAAAAATGTGCGCTTGTTCGATATAGGGCAAGAACATTCTATTATCAGCAATCAGATAATTGGACATTAGGAAATTCGGTGGAATACATCGTGAATATTTGAAAGATTGCTGAAAATACCTGACTATCAAATCTTACTCTAGGTGAGAAAAATTATTTTTGATAAAAGTGGTTAAGCACAAATAATCGACACCATAGCACATATTTTAGCCACGAATACACTAATTTTTTTACGAATTTATTGATAATTCCCTTGAAATCACGTGCATTAGTGGCAAAAAAAAGCACCAAATTCCGTCGGAATTTGGTGCTTATATGATTCGTTAATTACTTTTAGCCATCACTCTACTACGATACGCCTCGTCACACTAGCTTCTTCATAAGCAATACGCACAAGATAAATCCCTTTTGCTTGCTGCGACATATCAATCGTATTATTTTGATAATTGATATTGATACGCTGTCCGACAACATTAAATACTTCAACACTATTCGGTGCTTCGTTTGATTCGATGTAGAGGATATCATCTGTCGGATTAGGGAAGATGTTTAAGCCTTTTTGGAGTGCAATATCTTCCATACTAACGACGGTGAGGATATCGAAGCAAAGCTCCTCTGCACTTTGACAGTCATTGACACTTGTTTCTGTTACACAAAGGAAAGCCATGTTGTTTGGGTCACTCCACATGACTTCAATGGTATTGGTATTATCGCCGGATACTTGTGTACCACCTACAATAAACCAAGTGTATGTAGAACCTTGATTAAATGGCGTAGTATAGGTTTCGATAGAGCCATTTACAGGAAGTGCCTCACCTGTGATTTCGAGTACAACGGGCAGTTGGTGAACGACAACTTCTCGCTCTGTGGTATTGCTGTCACTTGCACTTGATGCAGTGAGCGTAATCGTGTAAGTACCTGCTTGGGGGAAGCTGAATGTCGGATTTTCATCTGTACTCATCTCCGGCATGGCACCCGGTGCTGACCAATTGTATGATTCTGCGTTCACGCTTTTATTGGTTACAGTGATGGATTCTCCCATACAGATAGATGTGGAAGAAAGCGTAAAATTTGCAGTAATATTTGACCCGCCACCCGATGGATTGTATTGGAGTACAAATAAACCTTGTTCTATATCACTAACGATGATATTACCACTTTCAAAATAGGGATAATTGCTCCATGTGCCATTGAATATCGCTGCATCGTTGGCAGGATAAGTATCGAAATAGGCAACTTCTACCAAATTGGCATTTGCAATATCGCTAATGTCTAATATACGTAATCCGCTACGGTAATTGGTCAAATAAGCGAGATTTCCCCGAATGTATAAATTGTGGTCAATAGAAGGAATAGGAGCTTCATAGAATCCCATATAAACGGGATTATCTAAGTCGCGTACATCCCAAATGTGGGTGCGGGTATTGTTTCCGCCGAATGCTTCGTCCAGTTCATCATTCATCAAAAAATATTCCTGATTGTCGGTCAACCAGCCTTGATGGGAGTATCCTACTTCTGAATAACCTGTTCTTGAGATTTGCATCATATCAGCTTTATCGCTGACATCTACAATCGTCAGGGTATTTTCATTGGAATTAAAACATATTTCTTTCCCCATGTGGTCACCGTCAGGTCCGATATAATTTACGCATTGTGCATCATGTGTGTAACCGTCAGCCGTAAAACAACCTGTAAAAACGGGATTAGCAGGGTCGCTTACATCTATAGAAGTCAATCCGCCGTTACATGTATTGCTCCCGACAGTATAGGCAAAACCTGATGATTCATTGATAACGATATTGTGAGAATTACTTAAATTAAGTCCATTTCCCAAATCACCTAAATGGACAGTAGCATCAAAAATCACGGGCGGGTTGGTGACATCGCGCAGTTGGTTGAGGTCAAATATCTGCATACCGTGTCCGTTGGCTTCGCTGACGATAAAAGCATGGTCAGCATGGACTTTCATATCTCGCCAAGAAGATGGCGCAGTATGTGTCGGCAATGAACCAATCAATACCGGAAGAATCGGTGTGCTAATGTCAATAAAAGCCGCTCGGTCATTACACCCGAATATGGCATATTCTTTTCCGGTTTGCGGGTCTGTCCAACCCCATATATCATTGGCTTCGGAGCATCCCATCTCTGAAAGCGGCATAAAGCTAACCAAATCGACATTATTGCAAGGATAGCCACTCACACTACCATCTATACATGGTAATAGTTGTTTTCCAACACAATTACAGTTGCTGTCATAGATATCCTCAAGGGTTTCGGGATTGCCATCGTCGCAAGGCAAGCCCGTCAGAATACCAATTTCGGGGTCATTATCATCACAATCTATATCAGCACACAGTTCGTCTCCATCATTATTTCCTCCAATACAAACACTTTCTGTAATGCAGAACTCAACCGTTTCGACAATGAAGAATGCTCCGCCTGTGCGGATTATTGTGCCTTCATCATCGTTGCTAATGGTGTAGAAACCCTCACCGTATTCGCAACAAATTCCATCTCCATAAGTATCAAAAATTGTCCATGTATAACAACCATTTCCGAGGCACCATATTTCATTAATGGTAATATTATCTTCATAAGGACCGCCGGAAGATAGGATATTTCCGGCAACGTTGGTTAACTCCCAAGTAGTTTCGCTGCCGAAATTATCTGTAAGCAATTCTAAGCTGATTTGTGCCAGACTATCGCAGTTTTGAGCAATTACTGTCGAGGACACAAATAAGGTAAGTACTGTGTATGCAAAGTAAATAGTTTTTCTCATAATGTTAAAAAGATGTGTTTATTGTGAAAAATGTTTAGCAATGGAGAGACACCATTTTAAGCATATAGCCCTTAACAATTATATATCTTGATATAAAAAAAGCATCAAATCCCACTGAAAACCAGCTGGAATTTGATGCTTGCAATTTGGGATTTTTCATTTTTATTCTAGCTTAAATTCATCATTGCTGATGCCTGTATTGGCTTTGTATTCTTCCAATTTGATAGAAAAACTTTGTGGACCTACACTTTGTTTCATTGTATGGGGCATCATGATACCGTCCACTTCTTTGTAATCTGCGAAATTTATGGTAACAGTTATTGGACCCGCCGGACCGCCGTCTTCTGTGACCATTTGGCGCACTCTCAAACCGGATTCTACATCATAAAATTCCGTACTTGTACTACCATCGGGTGCAGTGACTTTAATCTTGTAGGCATCGCTGCCGTCAATGGCTTCTATGCCTTTCAGGTCGAATTTGTAACCGAGTTTTTCGTACTGTGTTTCGACATTCATGGTAGACTCATATTTCATCTTCTCCAATTCGTCACCTTCGACCATTTTAGTTCCTCTCATGCCGGATGATTTACCTTTTTCTCCGTCAAATATCTCTGCTTGCATGACCTGACCGCCCATAGACATTACCTGCTTGTACATATTTGGTGCTTTACGCATTTCTTCCAACTCTGCCTTCATGCCTTGTACTTCCATGCTGTATTTCGCCGTATAATCTTTTCTCGCATCATAAGCCGCTTTGCCACCTGTTGCTTTGACAAATTTACCAATAATCTCCGTTGCGTTCACGTTCATTGGCATCTCGATCTTTTCTACCGGGTTGCCTTCATTATCATAGAAATCTACCTGACCGCTTTTGGCAAATTTACCCAATTTACCGGCTACTTCATCTTCATTACCAACGACTAATATATACGCATTTTCCGGTTTAATGTATTTGTTTGACATCGCGCGTACATCTGCGATAGTGACGGCATTGAGTTTTTCCAGATAAGTTGCATAATAATCTTTTGGCAAATTATAGCGAATGGTATTGAGCGCGAAACGCGCCAAAGTCTCCGGGCGTTCTAATGAACGCGCAAAGCCGCCTGTCATAGAATTGAGTACCAAATTAAGGTCTTTTTGGTCAACATCTGTATCGCGCATACGATTGAGTTCGTGTATAAATTGGACGACAGAACTATCCGTCACTTCATTACGCACACTGGCACCTGCAGAAAATCTACCCACCAATTTGTCACGACTCAAAGAAGAACGCGCACCATAAGTATAGGCTTTATCTTCACGCAAATTTTGCATCAAACGACCTGAAAATACCCCTCCGCCGAGTATGCTATTCATCACACTTGCCGGAATCGCATCCGGTGCGCCCGGTTTCAAATCAACAGGATAAGTCACCGAAATGACCGACTGCACCGCACCGTCTTTATTGACAAATGCCACCTCTGTACCATCGGGCTGTGTAGGCGTGCTGTAGCTGTGTGAGGGTACTTCGCCGCGTTTCCAATCGCCCAAATATTTATTGAGCATATCCTTTGCTTCGGCGGGCGTGATGTCGCCTACTACTGCCATGTATGCCACATTCGGCTTGAAATAGGTGTCATAATAGGCTTTACATTTGTTGAGCGTCACATTCCCGACGGTTGCCTCTGTGGTGAGTTCGCCGTAGGGATGGTCTTTGCCGTAGCGAAGTACGCTTGCTACATTTCTTGCGATGGCATCGGGGCTATCTTTGTCAGAAGCCAAAGCCGAAAGGCGTTGTTTTTTCATCTTCTCCAACTCGTCGGCAGGAAAAGCGGGATTGAGTACCACGTCTGCCATCAATTCCAACAGCGTTGGCACATGCTTGGTCAGTGAAGCGGCAAATAAACCACCATCACTCGTACTGAGTCGCGCACCGATAAAATCAATTTCTTCGTCCAATTGTGCTTTGCTACGGGTGGTCGTGCCTTTGGTCAACATCTGACCTGCCATACTCCCCGCACCTGCAATATCGCCCTCCAACATCGGGTCGGTATCCAATAATAATTGGAAAGAAACACGCGGTATTTTGTGATTTTCAACGACGACTACTTGGAGTCCGTTGTCCAATGTAAATGTTTCGGGGTCGTTGATTTGAATCTTTGGTGCCGGTCCCGGTGCAGGGGCTTGGCTACGAAAGTCTGTCATTTCCTTGACAACTTCCTTGACTTCATTTTTCATAGCATCCGAGACTTCTTTTGTCCCTCCGCATTGGAAGAATAATAAAGCTATCGGTAGCAAGTATATGATTGATTTTTTCATTTTTTTATTATTAGTGATTGGGATATGAATGAGTAAATATTTCTAAGTCACTTAATTTAATGTGTTCGCTAATTTTGAATTTTAAATGAAAAAAATATTTAATTAATATAATTATCAGTGAAAAATAAAGTAAAATTTAAATTTATTTCTCATTCAAAATTCATAATTTGGCGAAGACATTGTTAATTGTATTTTTATTTGAATATTTATTAATTTTAAGTGAATTAATTTTGAATATTTTTAACTCATTCATTATTATATTTTTTATTTAAATATTATTTTATAACTGGATATTAGGCAACTCGGAAATTAGGCTAACTTAAACATAATTTATTATTTATCATCACAATATATATTTTAATAAAATTAATTTAAATCAAAACATATATTAGCATAAATAACTGATAATGAGTGTTTTAGCTAATTTCCCAGTTTCCGAATTCCCCAATGTCCAAAGTCCAGTTTATAATACAAAAATAATCTAATCACATTTAAATTTATAAAGTTTTTATAATAAAAACAATATTTTATAAAATTCTGATAATTAAGTAATTAAAACAAATTTGAATTGTTTTATTTATTTTAAAAATCTACTCTTCCGAAGGGTTCGGATCCAATGACTTTGGTAAATATTGCAAAGTTACGCTGTTATCTTTGACAAAGTATTTATTGGCAACACGTTGGATGTCTTCGCGGGTAACTGCCATATATCGCTCAATTTCTGTATTAATCAAATTAGCATCACCAAAATACATATGGTAATTGGCAAGGCTTTCGGCGCGACGTGCTATGGTAGAATTGCCGGTTACAAAGTCATTTTCAACTTGATTTTTTAGTTTTTGAAATTCTTTTTCACCGATAAGTCCATCGCGTACTTTGGCGATTTCGCTTTGCAGGGCGGTTTCCAATTCGTCAATATCACCACCTACATTGACCAATGCAAATACCACATTGACACCCGAATCTTCGAGTCCGAAAGGAAATGCACCGATTTGGAGGGCTTTCTGCTGCTCATCTACAAGGGCGCGATACAAGCGCGAACTTTGCCCCTGCGCCAAGAGGGTAGAAAGCATAGATACGGGGTAGTAATCAGGCGTACCTTCGGCAGGGATACGGAAACCGGTGATGACCGCCGGAAGTTGGATATTGTCATAAATTGTGGCACGTTCTGCACTTGCGAGTTCGGGTACTTCCTTGTTGGGGCGCGGGATTTCGGCTTTGCCACGCGGGATGCTGCCGAAGTATTTTTCAACCATTTTTTTGGTTTCGGCAATGTTCAAATCACCTGCGATAGAGAGTACCGCATTGTTGGGTACATAGAAGGTTTTGTAGAAATTTTTGTAATCTTCTTCTTCTGCTGCGTTGAGATGCTCCATATAACCAATCACAGGCCACTCATAAGAATAACCTTTAAACGCACGGCTAAACATTTCCTGAGACCAAGTACCATATGGCTGATTATCAACACGCTGACGACGTTCTTCTTTGACTACTTCGCGTTGTGTTTCGATGCCTTTGTTTTCTACTTTGGCGTGCAGGAGTCGTTCTGATTCGAGCCAAAGACCGAGTTCGAGTTGGTTGGAAGGCAGCAATTCGTAGTAGTAAGTGCGGTCGTAGCTGGTATTGGCATTGAGTGTGCCGCCGGCATTTTCTACGTATTTATCAAATTCGCCTCTGTCAATATTTTCTGAGCCTTCAAAAAGTAAGTGTTCAAAAAAGTGAGCAAAACCGGTACGGTCCGGCTTCTCATTTTTTGAGCCTACATGGTACATAATAGATACTGCAACGATAGGCGTGGACTTGTCTTCGTGTAAGATAACGTGCAAGCCATTGTCAAGAGTATATTCTTCGAATTCTATATTGACGGATTGGGCAGTAGCTGCCATGCCCATCAGCAAGAAAGCGAAAAATAACGTGATTCTCTGCGTCATAGTTTGTTAATGTTTTGTATTCATTTTCGATACCTAATGAATATGATTAGGAAAAGTATTTAAAAGATGTTGACTAAGTTATCAAAGCTAAAATGTGTACAAAATTACTGCACAATTTTCGTTCATGGAAATTTCAAAGGGCTTTTTAGACGAACAGTTTTATTTAGACGACAATTGGTTGTATATATAACAATTTGCCTTGCATTTTGGGCATGCAAGGCAACTATATTTTCATTCCATATACGCAAGGCGCGGACTGGAAGTACCGCGCTACATTTACGCTACGTTTTTCTCTGTCAATTGTCTGATTTTGATGCGGAATGCTGCCACCAACAAAGTCATAAAAGGGCTAATCCAATTAAAAATCGCGTAAATGAAATATTCGGCAACTCCGACACCAAGTACGCCTGATTGGTAAGCCCCGCAGGTATTCCAGGGTACAAGTACCGATGTCACTGTACCCGAATCTTCGAGGGTGCGGCTGAGATTTTCGGGGGCAAGATTCTTATCTTCATAGGCTTTGGCAAACATCTTTCCCGGCACCACTATCGCCAAATATTGGTCGGAAGCTGTGATATTCAATGCCAGACAACTCGCCACCGTACTCGCAAACAAACCCAAAACCGAAGTCGCTACACTCAACAAGGCACTACTAATACGTTGCAATGCACCAATCGCATCCATCACTCCACCAAATACCAAAGCGCATATTACGAGCCATATTGTACCCAGCATCCCACTCATACCGCCTGTGGAAAAAAGGTCATTCAGTTCGGCACTACTTGTCTCTACCGCAGCGTCAACGGTCATGGCGTTCATCATGCCTTTGTAGGCGGCTTTGAAGGTCATGGAGGCTTCACCTGAAATTTTCAAAATGATGTCCGGTTGGAAAATAATCGCGGCACTTCCACCCAAAATCGTTCCGACAAATAGGGCAATCAAAGGCTTGGTTTTCATCACGACCATCGCGATGACTGCCGCCGGTACGAGGAAAAGCAAAGGTGTAATATGGTATGCCCCGTCAATAGCTGCCATAATCTCACTCGTATCTGCCGCACCTGTCGTTTTCTGCGTAAAACCAAGTATGATAAATATGACCAAAGCTATCGTAATCGAAGGAACAGTAGTGTACAACATATAACGAATATGCGTAAATAACTCCGCACCCGCCATCGCAGGCGCAAGGTTGGTCGTATCTGATAGTGGCGACAATTTATCGCCAAAATATGCCCCCGAAAGCACCGCACCTGCTACCATACCAAGCGGCAAACCAATCGCTTTGCCAATACCAATGAGGGCGATACCCACCGTAGCGGAAGTTGTCCACGAACTTCCCGTTGCAATCGAAATGATAGAGCAAATAACCAAACAAGCTGCCAGAAAAATCTTCGGATTCAAGAGCATCAAACCATAATAAATCATGGATGGAATGACACCACTCATCATCCAAGTACCCGTCAGCGCACCTACAAAAAGCAGTATCAAAATCGCACCTGTGGTAGATTTAAAATTATTCGCTACTTCATCAATCATGGCTGTGTAGGAGACTTTGTTGAGAAATCCCACGACCATCGCTACGGCTGCCCCGACAAGCAGTACAAATTGATTGGAACCACTCAAAGCATCATCGCCATAAGCGACCAATACATTATATGCCAATAGCCCCACCAATGCTACAATCGGTATCAATGCTTCCCAAATACTGAGTTCCTTATTTTCTATTATCTTTTCGTCCATAGTTTTCAATGAGTGAATGAGTGAATTTTGAATGAGTGAATGTTTTTAATGCGACAATGAATAAATAATTCACTTATTCAAAATTGCAGCATTTAAGCATTTCAACAGTTAAGCATTGCCTGTAAATTTATCAAAAAAAGTGGCATTTTTGTAGAAAATATGATTTAAAGGTAATTTGTGACGCAAATATACTTATTTGATTGCGTGAAAACCCTTTGATGTGGTGTCTGTTATTAAGATTAAGTGAATGATTAAGTCTAAGTAAAGTTTAAGTTTAAGTTTAAGTTTAAGAACAAGTTTAAGTTTAAGTTTAAGAACAAGTTTAAACTCTCCCGATAGCTATACGGGACAAATTTAAGCCTCCTTCGGAGGGATAAGCAATATTGCAAATTTATCGACAACATGTTGGTTTCAAAAAATTCCTAAGTGCCTAATGCACTAATTATTTCAAGGGAATTATCAATAAATTCGTAAAAAAATTAGTGCATTCGTGGCAAAAACAAGTATTACATTATCAAAAATAACTTTTCTCATGTAGAGTAATAAATCATAATCAAATTTTCATAAAAAATAAAACCTGAATTGCGTTTTAAATTTATTTTTAAAAAAAAATATAATGAAAGAACTATACTGTCAAAAACCGTCTGTTATCTCTCGTCTTTTGCCTATCGTTTTATGTCTTTTATCAGTGAATCTAGCGATGGGTCAATCTATCCAACAACAAAATATCCCCTTTTTCGATGAGAACAATAATCAACTCGACTTGGCATTGTTGGGTGGTCTTAATAATCCGCAATTTTCTGAAGTGGATTGGAATAATGACGGCATCCAAGACCTTTTTATATTCGACAAAGACGGCAATATGCCGATGGCACTCCTCAATAAAGGTGCTGCAAATCAGGTGGATTACCACTTTACAGCAGAGTATATCTCCGATTTTCCACCGATAGAATCTTGGGCAATGATGCGGGATTATAATTGCGATGGTATCATGGATTTATTTGCTCATAGCAGGATTCCGGCGGGTATTAGGGTGTATCGGGGCTACCATGATTCGGATGCGGTCAAATTTACGCTTGTCGAGGATTTTATTGAATTTCCGACCCTCAATAATTTCTTGGTCAATCTTTTTGTGACTTCGGAAGACTATCCTGCCATAGACGATATTGATAATGACGGCGACCTTGATGTACTCACCTTCGGCGTTAGTGGTGGTTGGGTGAGCTATTATGAAAACCAATCACAAGAAATGGGCTACGGTTGCGATTCGCTGATTTTTGAATTGGTAGACAATTGTTGGGGGCGTTTCTTTGAAAGCGGTCTTTCCTGTCCTTTAGACCTCAGCCCTAAGAAAGATAGTTGTGTGGGATTAGACACTTTCATTGGTCAGCCGCAAGCCCCCGATGCCGGCATACATGTAGGCTCTACTCTGCTCACACTCGATATGGATGCCGATAATGATAAGGAACTTTTGTTGGGCGATATTTCATTTACTTGCGCGACGATGGGCTATAATACCGGTACTGCCGATACTGCATGGATTACCTCGCAGGATGCCATGTTTCCATCGGATGATATGCCGATTGATGTTACGATTTTTCCGGCTACTTTTCATTTAGATGTCAATAATGACGGTGCAAAAGACCTCCTTGTCTCGCCAAACCGCATCAATACTTCCGAGAATTATGCAACGGTATGGTTGTACGAAAACAGTGGCGCAAGCAATATGCCCGATTTCAACTACCAAACTAAAACTTTTTTAGTTGATGAAATCGTTGATTTAGGCTCCGGGACTTCGCCCGAATTTTTTGACCATAATGGTGATGGTTTGTTGGATTTGGTGGTCGGTACATTTGGTTTTCGGGTAGAAGGCGGCAATTATGAAGCCTCTATTTTTTTGTATGAAAATATTGGTACACTTGACTTGCCCGAATACAAATTGGTCAATACTAATTATACGAATCTTCCTGAAAATCATAACCTTCGGGCAATAGACCTTACTTTTGGTGATTTGGACGGCGATGGCGATAAAGACATGATTTTCGGAGAAGAATTTGGTAAATTATTTTATTATGAAAATGTAGATAATGGCGATGGCATCGCCAATTTCCAAAATTTTGATACGCTTGATGGCAATTATAATGACGGGGACAATACCGTTGGACAAATTGATATAGGACAACATGCTACGCCCTTCCTCGTAGATATTGACCGCGATGGCTTGCTCGACCTTATCATCGGCGAAAAAAACGGCAACCTGAATTATTGGAAAAATACAGGCACTACAAGCGAGCCGCTTTTCCTCAAAATGGACGATTTCTTTGGCTCAATTGATTGTCGCGAATTTGGATTTCCTGAAGGTTTTTGTGATGTGACTGTCAAGGAAATTGATGGCGAATACGTCCTTTTTACGGGCAGCGAACCGGGCAATATTCGTCGGTATATCCATATCGAAGACAGCCTTGCCGCAGGTGCGCCCTTCCTGCAAGCAGACAGCCTCTTCGGAAATATCGTGCAAGGTCGTCGCTCGCGCATTGCAGCAGATGATATCAATGGTGATGGCGAATTTGACTTCTTCATTGGCAATCAACGTGGTGGTCTGGCACTCTATTCTGATGGCGAAATTACCGTATCAAACACTGTACCCGACACGCCCGATTTTACCTTTAATCTTTACCCGAACCCAACGAGCAATTTGCTGAATATCAACTACATTCATACAGAAAATACACTCGCCGACCTCACTATTTTTGATGTTCTTGGCAAAAATATTTATCAAGAAAAAATACAAGAAAATATACAATTAAATATTGCTAATTTGTCGAATGGTATTTATTTTTGTAAGGTGCAGATAGGTGGACAATTTGAGGTGCAGAAGTTTATTAAAAGATAATTTGAGACAAGAGAGCAGAGACAAAAGACAAGAGAAATAAGATATATCGTCTCTTGTCTCTCCTCTCGCATCTCTTGTCTAAAGCAGACTGTGCTGCAATTTCCGTGTAGCTTTCCGCGTTTTTAGCGTTATAATTGTAGCGTGATGCTTCTAGCCCGCGCCTCGCGTATGCCAAGCTAAGGTGGAACGAGCTAGAAGCATCGTTCTAAGGGACGCAGGCGAGACGCATTACGCTACGCTTGCTACGTCGAATCAAAATCGAAAAATCAAAAATCACTATGCGCCTAATTCCATTTTTAATTTTCTGCTTACCTTTTTTCGTATTCTCCCAACAACGTTATCCGGTCAAAATAGACGGGAAATGGGGCTTGATAGATGCCAAAGGAAAGGTCATTGTACAACCCATATACGATGTTGTCGGCGATTATGACGACCAATATGCCGTAGTGCAAAAAGACGGTGAAACAGGCTTGATTGACAGAACAGGCAAGGTGATTATCCCGACAGAATATGTAGACGTGAGCATATTGGATTCCTTATTATTTGTAGTATTTGACGGAGAAAAACGGCGTGTACTCAACCACGAAGGACACACTATTTTAGAGACAACTTATGAACTCCTCGAAGTGCGCGACAACGAATATTTAGCTTACACTCAAAATCAAAAATGGGGCATGGTACACGTCTCCGGGCGCGAGATTTGCCCACCAAATTACCGCGAAATCGAAACCTATCAAGAGGGCTACATACTCACCAAAGATACGCTCGGCACAGGACTCACCGATGTGATGGGCAAGGTCATCTTATCCCCAAATTTCCAAGAAATAAACATACATAACGATAGTTTATTTTTCTATAAAAAAAACAAAAAATGGGGAGCAAATGACCGCGACCAAAATGCCTTGCTGAATTGCAAATGGGACACCGTAATAGGCTTGAATCACAACTTCGTAATGGTCGAAAATTTGGCGGGAAAATGCCTCTACTCCTACCCTACTCGTCGGCTCATCAGTGAAAATGAATTTGATGCTTTTCGCGCCTTATCCGATACTTATGTTTATTGTATTAAAAACGGTAAAACGGGTTTGATAGATACACAAGGGCGCAGCATCTTAGCTCCTGATTATGAGGAAATTGTACTGTACAATCAAAGCGGTTCGTTTCGTGTGCGGCAAGGCGAAAATTGGGGGGTAGTCGCCGCTAATTTGGATGATGAAAACAGCGCGATTCGTACCCTGATTCCCATAAATTACGACTATATCGCGCCGCCAAATGACAATATTACCATTGTCAGAAAAAACAATTTATCGGGTATCGTCAATGCGAGTGGTGAGGAGGTCGTAGAGCCAAAATATGACCGCATTGAAGTGGTCGAAGGAAGGGTACGCGCCTTCTCCGGCGGCAAGCTCGATTTGCTCACTTTCAATGAGGAAGGACAACTCGAAGAAGAAAGCAAATTTAAGAAATACGGCTCTATAAAAATCGGCGGCAGACGAGAAATAGAACTGCCGAGTCGCAACGGTGTCTTTCGCAATACTTGGGAGGAAAATATGGTCGAAAAATTTGAGTGGTATCAGGAACGTATCAAGGAACAATGGAAGTGGGGACTGCGCGACCGTGCAACGGGCAAAATCGTCATCCAAGCCATTTTTGATGATATTGACATTCACCGAGACCTAGGCTTTACGGTGGTAATGCGGCGCATGAATACCGACCACATTCTTGACCGCACCCGCTTCAATCATTATGTGGTGTATGGCATCATCAACAACGATGTCGGGAAGCCCACTACGCAGATGAATTTGATTGACATTAAATTAAATGATATAAAAATTTCGGGACTTCCGGTGGCGCGTTGTGTCTTTGTGGGAGGCAAACACGGATTGATGACCCGCAAGGGAAAAGTCATCGAAGACAATGCGCGTTGGATTGGTCAGTTTTGGGAAGGACGTGCTTATATTTCGTGGAAAGGAGCGATTAAATTGCGCGAAAAAAACACGGATTTTGACTTGGGAAAACTTGGCACTTACATGGGCAATATCGGCAGTCCGCGCAGCATGGAGGGCATGACCAAATACGATTTGAAACTCCTAGAGGAAGGCGTGATTGATTGTGAAGGCTGCGAATGGGGCTATATTGATACGCTCGGAAATACAGTCATTTCGCCACAATATGAAAAGGCACAAAATTACAAAAACAACATAGCCCTCATCAAATCCGCTGGCAAATGGGGCATGATAGACCGACAAGGCGGTACGCTACTCGACCCCGAATTTTCTAATATAAAATTTATAAAAAACACTGACAATCAATTACTTCGCATTTTTTCGGATAAAGAACAATACGGCGTGATTGACTCTTTGGGGCGTGTGGTTGCGGATGTGGTGTATCAGGATGTGATGCCCTCTACCCAAGAGCGCATCGGCGCAAAACGCAATGGTAAATGGGGCTTTGTAGATACACATGGTCGTCCGGTGACAGAATTTAAATATGAAAAAGTACAGCCTTTCAGCGAGGGTTTGGCAGCAGTACGACACCAACGAAAATGGGGCTTTATCAATCTCAACGGCGACCTCGTAATCGAGCATCATTTTCGGAAGGTGGGCAACTTCAAAGACGGTTTAGCATCGGCACGAAAAGAAGGCAGCAAACTGGGCTATATCAACAAAAAAGGTGATATGGTAATCCCGCATACTTTCCACGAATGTTCGGATTTTGAAAACGGTGTGGCACGGGTGCGTGTGAGTGGCGAATGGGGTTTGATTAATCCGCAAGGCAATTATATTCTAAAACCTAAATATCGTAAAATTGCGCCCTTTAGCGCAGAAGGTGTAGCAATCGCACAGTTGGCATCGAAAGGAGCAGATTATGTGCTGATTAATCGGCAAGATGAGCGACTGACCAAACAAAAATACTCGAAAATTGACCCTTTGTGTGAGGGTATTGCTGTGGTGCGGTCGGGCGGAAAATATGGTTACATCAATGCACAAGGCGAGGAAATTGTATTGCCGAAATACAGCAATGCAGAGAGCTTTTCGGAAGACCGCGCAAGGGTGATGTACAAAAACAGATGGGGTTATATTGACTCTATGGGCAATGAAGTAATTGCGACACAATACTCTAAATGTCAGGATTTTACGCAAGGAAAAGCTGTTGTGTATATGGGCTATCGCAATTCGGGTTTGATAGACTCTTCGGGGCAGTATTTTATTGAGCCGCAGGTGAGTAGTTTGCAGGCATTTACGGAAGGGCGAGGCTTGGTGCGAACTCGTCAGCATCAATATTATTTTGTGGATAAAACAGGGGCATTGTACAAAGGTTATTTTCAAGAAGCAAAACCTTACAGCTACGGTGTTGCATCCATAAAAACAAAGGGTAAGTGGGGACTGATTAATCGGAATGGCATCACTTTGATTGCGCCAAAATTTAGTCGGATAGATGATTTTGAAGATGGCTACGCACGGGTGCGTGTGAATCGCTTCGCAGGTGTCGCCGACCTCAAAGGCAATATCATCCTCGAACCGGAATACGAACTCATTCGCAATATCGGCAACGGACTTTTACGCATCGAACAAGGTAATAAAATCGGATATATGGACGTGGACGGGAATTGGGTTTGGGCTTTGAGGGAGTGACATATAGTTCTTGGTTCTTAGTTCTTAGTTTTTCGTTTTTTGTAATTAATGCGAATGATGGGTTGGGCAAAATACTGATTTCCGTAGATGCAAGGCATTTTGAAAATGCCTTGCATCTATATCATATTGCAATCTTTTGTAAAAAACTGTCAACTATCAATTGATAGCCTCGTAAACTCTCTGCAAGTTACTTCCACATATACTATACACTTTTTATTTTTCCTACAAAGGCACAAAGCAAATAATTTTTAAGCTGTATTCATTTGACTATTAATAAATTACACTTAATTTTATTTGTGTTTTTGTGGTGAGATTTTGTTTTATATAGTAGCTCATTCAAAAAGTGTATAGTATTTAATCCTTTATATTTTTCACATTATTTTTTTGTTATATTTTTTTAAGCTAAATTGCGCTAATTAACCCAAGTTGCAGCAACTTATATTATACTATGAACGGGATAAATTTCGGAATACTGTAATGACTGCTTTACAGGCTGACCGCGAATACCGTACAGGCGAATTCATTCGCCACGTAAATAATAAATTTAATTTGTAAAATATTTACTTACAATTTATTACAAATAACAATTACACTGCACTTGGCGATTAAAATCGCCTTTACGAGTTGGCGGTCAGCCTGTAAAGCAGTCATTACAGTATTCGCGGTCAGCTTATAAAGCAGTCATTACAATTTTCTGAAATTTATGGCGTTTAGAGTAGGTGGACATAACTAATCGTAATTAATTTATACTATGAAAAATATTTGCTATCAACTGATTATACTTCTTTTCATTATTTTGATTTTTCCTCATCTTGGCGCATCGCAAGATAATTCAACTTTTGAATTGCGTTATGAAGTGAATAGAATCTATCCGCCGCTTTCTCTCACAAAAGAAAAATTGAACGAAGCCTGCACTATAGCTGATATTAATAAATATTATAAACCATCATGGGTAAAAGAGTATATTTCAGTGGAGGTTTTGGCATATTGTGAAGGGAAAATAAGAAGTGCAGTGAGCAAAAATGACACCTTCAATCAAGCACAAAAAGACATCATGAATAGCTCTG
The DNA here is from genome assembly GCA_937967535.1 of uncultured Saprospiraceae bacterium. Classification (GTDB taxonomy): domain Bacteria; phylum Bacteroidota; class Bacteroidia; order Chitinophagales; family Saprospiraceae; genus JAHDEO01. The sequence continues at coordinate 8,113 of CALCMV010000328.1, read as the reverse complement.
ATACAGGTACAAATATTTCGGTGAATGTACAATATATCCCCAACAATACTCTGAAATATAATGATGCAAAGGAGATAGCATTTAGCTTTATCATTGAACCTGAAAAGCAAGCAGCATATTCCGGCGAAAAAGCGCAATTAGAGCGATATTTGGAGGAAAATGTTGCCGATAAAATTGCTGATACGGTTTTCAATATATACAATTTGACCGCCGTAAAATTTAGCATTGACGAAGCAGGACAAATTATGGATGTTCATATATTTGAATCGTCAAAAAATAAGGAAACAGACGAATTATTATTGGAAGCTATTCATAATATGCCAAATTGGACACCCGCAGAATATGCCAATGGAATGAACGTAAAACAGGAATTTGTACTGACCGCAGGCGACCATAGAAGCTGTGTTATCAATCTTTTAAATATTCATAGAGATTAGTATGTTTAAATTTTTGGATTAAATATCTCCTGATTCGTAGAGGTCAATATAATATTTTGCCCGGTCGGTAAGTGCTTCTGCCTTTTCTTTATCATCCACTTCGGTTTTGATATAATCGCTAATCAAATCATTCAAACTTTCGACGCGAAAATCAGAAAAACGTCCTTTTTCGATAGCCGATTCGCTGGTTCTTTTGATTTGAATATCCATACAGCCGGGCAACAATTCGTGTACACGCCTATTGGAGAGGCTGACGGCTTGCATGGCTGCGATATTCTGAAATTCGATAAAAACGAGTGCGCCATTGAGGTCATTTTTATTGGCTTGTTGGAGTAGCTCTGCTTCTATTTCGGCGACTTTTTTATCCTTACATTTTTTAATATCAAATCGTAGCCAAGTACGTGTTGGAATTGGGTGGGTTTTGGGTTCATTTTTTTTAGCCTTTTCCAAATCCAATGTGCAAAATACTTTTTCGGATATTTGCGACACACTCGTGCGTTCTGTAGAACCGCAATACCAAGCCGTTTCCAAGCCTTTCACTTTCTGAAAATTATGAATATGTCCGAGTGCTACATAGTCAAATAGATTGAGCATTTTGAGGCGTTCTTCAGGAAAAACTTGCTGCCCGTATTCGTCGGTCATATAATTGTCGAAAGCAGTGTGCAATATGATGATATTAAACTTATTCTTTATAGGTTTTATCTTGTCCAATTCCGCTTCGAGTGCCTTCGGATTATTGATATGCGGCAAGCCATGTACGACCAATTCGCCAAATTCATGTGTCTCATATTCCTGTCCGAAAATAGCGTACACATTCGGAATCGTATTAAAGGCTTTCAATATCGGTGCAGTATAAACACTGCGCGGTGTTTCGTGATTTCCGGCGATAATTACGATAGGAATATTGGCATCCGACAGGCGTTTGAGTTGTTGCAAAGCCACCGTAATCGGGCGATTTGGTGGTGAAGGACGGTGGAAAAAATCGCCTGCATGTACAACTATATCCGGCTTGATTTCCAGTATTTTATCTATTACAAAAATAAATGAATCATAAAAATCCTGTTCGCGGATATTCATGCGATTCGCGTCTGTTTTGTCGAGTTCGTTGTAGCCGAGATGGGTATCGGAGAAATGTAGAATTTTCAAGCGTATTTGTTTTAATATTTTATTAAAATCCAAATATGCGAAAAAAAATCTACTTGAGAATCATATTTCTCATACAATTGATTCCTAAGTTCAATAATATCGGCTTAAACTTTCCCGACAACTGTACGGGATAATCTTAAACTTAAACTTATTCACTCCCTTACACTCGATTTCTGACCGTAAAGGTAAACATCGAACCAACATTTAAGGTAGATTGGACATCTATAGTTCCCTGATAAGATTTGACGATTCTTTTGCAGGTTGCCAAGCCAATGCCGTAGCCTTCGTCATCTTCGGCATCGCCTCTCTCAAATTCTCCAAAAATATGTGCTATGGCTTCCGGCGAGATGCCTTTGCCATTGTCTTTTACTGACAGTTCGTAGCCGTCATTGAGTACTTTGCTGTAAATTTTGATGCAAGGGCTTACATCGGGTTTTTTATATTTTAGTGAATTGGATATGAAATTTTGAAATAATTGAATGAAATCAGTCTGATGACCTTTGATGCTTGGCAAGTCATCATATTGTATAGAAGCCTTGAGTCTATCAATATCATCTTGCAGATTGGCGCGTACTTCCTCCACTATCCTATTCAGATTCACTTCCTCAAGCATTTCATCATTTTGATATTGCAACAAAGAAGTTTTCAAAATACCCGACACCAACTCCGACATTTTCTGCGAATTGGAGGTGATAAAATCAATATATTCTTTCCCTTCCTCGTCGAGCGATGTGCTGTATTTTTGCTCCAACAAACTCGCAAAACCACTCATCACGCGCAAAGGAGCTCTCAAATCATGCGAGGCTATTCGTGCAAAGGCTTGCAATTTTTCATTGGATTCGGCGAGTTGGTCATTTGCAGTTTCTAAGGCTTGTGTGCGTTGTACGACTTGTTCATTAAGTTTGCTTAGCGTTTGATTGGCTTCTTTCAGTGTCGCTGTTTTTCGTTTTACCGTCGCATCCAAACTCTCATTAATCCGGTTCATTACAGAAATAAGAAATCGGTATACATAAATAAATCCAAGTCCCAACACCAACAAAATTCCCAGCGCAAAAAGACCATCTTTGATAGCCAATTCACGCGCTGCCACCACAAATTCGCAGAAAGATTCGTCTACCTGTATAATAGCCACCACCTCTCCCCTACTATTTTTTATTGGTGCAAAAGCCGACAACCAATGCCCGTGTTTGTCATAATATTCATGTATTACCCCTCCTTCTTCAAAGCCTTCTTTATGCAGTTTGATAGGACTTCGATAAATATGCCGATATATAATAGCCTCCGAACACATCCCAAATAACAATACATTTCTTACTTCCTCACCTGCACAAATCGTATCATAAAACATCGTATATATCGGAGTTTGCAAGTCATTGATATGCTGCGCTTTTGCAAGTAGTTTATGAATTTTATGATAATTTTCATCATTATTGACAAGTTCTCCAACGTTCTTTTCTCCATAGGCACAAGCCAGTTTTTGGTGGGTATCACCGTCAATTTCGACGCTCAATGTTTTAGCAATGCTGTACAATTTTTCGAGTGTATAAGATTCCGCATCTCTTATTTTCCTGTGATAACTCTCATAAATGAAAATAAATAATAATAAGCCTATAGTCAATATAGCCAATGATAATAACAACTTGCTGTAATAACGATATTCCTTGTCTATTTTAGCCATTTTGTTGGACTTTATTTTTTAAATATTATTTTTAGTTTTAATTTAAAAACAAAATTAACGAAAATAATGTATTTTGTATTTATGGTAATTAAAAAACGTTTTCTATCAAATTTTATAAATTTTAATTTTAAATAATATTTAAATAATAAGACAAAAATACATATCTAATTTTAATTAAAATGTAAAGATAAAATATGTTTAGTGAATTGAGAATTACAAATTAAACTCGCTCAACTTATTTATTTTTATTTGTAAATATTTATAAACCGGATTTTGGATATTGGGGAATTAGAAAGCTAAAAAATCAGATAAGACACTCACAGTCAATTATTTGTGCTAATTTTGTATTTTATTTCAAATTAATTTTATTGCAATTTTTATTCTGCTGATAAATAACAAATTATGCCTTCGTTAGTCTAATTTCCTAATGTCCAAAGTTCAGTTAAAATATTTAAATAATAAATTAAAAAATAATTAATATTCAATCCCGACAAATACATTAAGATAAACAATTATGTTTTTGTCAAAAAATGTATTTCGTTTATCTTTTTGAAAACTCACCTAATATATACTCAAAAACATAGCAAAGTGTTGCAAATCAAGCATTAAATTATTAATTTTCATAATTCATAATTATATATTTTCAATTTAAATCAGTAAAAATTATAAAAATTCGCTCAAAATATCTGTGCATAATAACAGAATGTTCTTTAGCAAAACACCCCTTATTTTTTCGTAAATTTGCCACCTAACATTACTTATACCACGCAATAAAGAGTCAACTAAGAGCATGATTAGCCAAAAAACCATACAGGAAATACGCGACACCGCCAAGATAGAAGATGTGGTCGGGGATTACGTCACGCTCAAAAAGCGCGGGGTCAATCTATTGGGTTTGTGTCCTTTTCATAATGAAAAAACGCCTTCCTTTACCGTTTCTCCCGCAAAAAACATATATAAATGTTTTGGTTGTGGGGAAAGCGGTGGTGCTATCAATTTCATCATGGAACACGAAGGCATGACCTACCCGCAAGCCCTTCGCCACCTTGCCACCAAATACAATATCGAAATTGACGAAACCAAACCCTCCGCAGAAGCCATCCAAGAGCGACAAACGATGGATAGCCTCTACCTCATCAATGAACGCGCCCAACAGTTTTTCGCCAAACAACTCTTTGAAACAGAGTCCGGTAAAAATATTGGTTTATCCTATTTCAAAGAACGCGGCTTCAATGAAGATACTATCAAAAAATTTGGGCTTGGCTACGCGCCTACCGGTTTTAAGACTTTTACGAATAAAGCTGCAAAAGAGGGTTACAAACTCGACTTGCTCCAAAAAGCAGGTGTCACTTCGCAGAAAGGCTTTGATTTTTTTAGGGACAGGATGATGTTTGTCATTCATAATCTGACGGGAAAAGTCATCGGATTTGGCGGACGCACCCTTTCCAAAGACAAAAAATCGCCCAAATATATCAACACAGCGGAGTCCGAAATTTATGTTAAAAATAAATCGCTATACGGCATTTATTTTGCCAAAACCGCCATTCGGCGTGCAGACGAGTGCATACTTGTAGAGGGCTATACGGATGTGATTTCGCTCCATCAATCGGGTATCGAAAATGTCGTCGCTTCGTCGGGTACATCACTCACCGTCGGGCAAATCGGCATGATAAAACGCTACACGCCCAACATCAAAATTCTATACGATGGCGACCCTGCCGGTATCAAAGCAGCGATGCGCGGTTTGGATATGGTTTTGGAGCAGGATATGAATGTGAAGGTCGTTTTGCTACCGACAGGCGAAGACCCCGATTCGTATCTGAAACAGCTTGGCGCAGATGCCTTCAAGGAATACATATCCCAAAATGCCAATGATTTTATCTTATTCAAAACCAACCTTTTACTCGAAGAAGCCGAAGGCGACCCCGTAAAAAAAGCCGGACTCATCAAAGACATCGTACAGAGTGTCTCGAAGGTACGCGACCCGATAAAACGCTCCGTTTATATCAAAGAATGTGCCGTCAGAATGGACATTTCGGAGCAGATTTTGATTACCGAAATCAACAAAATTATCCACCGCGACCTCCGCAAACGCGAACAACAAACCGCCGCCCAACAAGCTAGTGACGAGGCTCCTCCCCCCCACACCGCAGCCGATGCACCTCCCGAAAATACTGCTGCAATCGGCGAAGCTCCACCTCAAAAATCCCGCGAATTGACGGATGAATTTCAGGAGAAAGACATCGTGCGGCTTATCGTAGAGTTTGGCGATAGAATTTTGGAGGGCGAAATCACCGTAGCAGCTTATGTATTGGCGAGTATCGAAGATGTGATGGAGGAATTTGACGATAAACTATGCGGACAAATCGTTGCAGAGGCTTACAAAGTCATTCGTGAGGCACAAACGATTTCTTCTCAATATTTTACCAATCATCAAAATCCTGATATTGTAAAATTAGCTATTTCGCTCACGCATCTGCCACATGAATATAGCTCCAATTGGGAAGATAAACTACAACACCCGATGCAAACACAAGGCATGCCCGACGAAAATTATGTGAATGATGTAAAAGAAGGCGTGAAACGATTCAAATTTAAGAAAGTCTGTCGCCTCTGCGAAAAGCATAAAGAACAACTAAAAAATGCCTCGCCCGACGACTTGTTGCAATTATTAAAAATACAACAGAAACTCAACGAAATGCGCGAAACACTCGGCGAAGAACTTGGTACTGTTGGAGTTATAAAATAATCCGGCTATCAGTTCATAGTTGCCGGTTCATAGTTCATAGTTTGGTTTTTCTGCATATTTTGCGGGAATTATATGTGCTTTTATTTTTAATTTGGGAGGGTGTTTACTCGACGGACATTTTTAAAATGTCAGGCGAGATGTATCTTCGTTATACTTTTAAAACATTATTTTATTTAAACTATGTAATGTAATGTATTTTAATAAAATGCAAAAATGTTGTCGCCTGACATTTGTAAATGTCCGCCGACTTATCTTGTTTCCTAAACTCATTTAAAAACAAGATTTAGTATTTTAGGGAAGTCGTAACAAATAATCCCCAATAATAAGGTGCTTACAGTATGGAATTTATTTATCGAATGATAGGTGTAACTTTCTCAATAATCCACTCTAAAATCTCTAATTCGGGCAACATAGAATTGAAATCCGGCGATTCGGTACTCAACATTTCAGTAATGTTGGTCGTATCTGCAATTTGAGCAGAGGCACAGAAATTGATGTACAAAAAGGATGCAAGACTCAATACAAATAGCGATGCAAAGAGAAGTGATTTGATTTTGGTGTGCATAAACATAGTGTTGTGTGAATAATGAGATTTTTACTTTATTCTTACAAATATAATCAAATTTTGTATTAAAACAAACGATGCACCCTTATTTTTATTAAAAAAAACGAATATTTAACTTTTTGTTAATTAGTTCTATAATAACAAAATTGAAAACTGCCACAAAGTCACGAAGACACAAAGTATAAATTGCTGATAAGCATGAAAATTCTTTGTGCTTTTATGTCTTTGTGGCAAAATTAAAGATGTGCAGTAGTATGTGTTTTAGCTTTTCATATCTGATTGTCCCTAATATTTTACACACTCAAATCAATTGACTATTGAGACCAGTTCATTCTCCACTTTCGCAAAATCATTATTCGATTTTAATAGACAAGACAAAGTTTGCTGTATATTTTCCTCATTCAAATCTTCGATGTCGAGGGCGAGTACGCCTCTTGCCCAATCAATCGTTTCGGCGATACCGGGAGATTTGTCGAGTTTCATTTTGCGGAGTTTTTGGATAATTTTGACCATTTGCAGTGCCAAAGTATCTTCTACATCGGGCAGGTGTTTTTGAATGATTTTTAATTCTTTTTCCATAGATGGATAAGGCACCCAATTATAGAGACAACGCCTTTTTAGCGCATCGCTGAGTTCGCGGGTGCGATTGGAAGTGAGGATAACGTGGGGTTTGGATTTGGCTTTTATTGTTCCCATTTCGGGGATGCTGATTTGGTAAGCGGAGAGCAATTCCAATAGAAATGCCTCAAATTCTTCATCCGCACGGTCTATCTCATCTATCAGCAAAACAACGGGTTTGTCCGTAGAAATTGCTTGCAATAAAGGACGTTTCAGCAAATAATCATCACTAAAAATCATCGTCTCTTTTTCACTAGCCGACAATTCGGATTGCTCTTGAATCTTAATCGCCAACAATTGCTTTTGATAATTCCACTCATAGACCGCCGAATGTACATCCAAGCCTTCATAGCATTGCAAACGTATCAAATCCGTCTTCAAATATGCCGCCAACACATAAGCGGCTTCGGTTTTTCCGACCCCCGGATTGCCTTCCAATAATAAAGGCTTTTCTAATTTGAGCATCAGATACAAGACCGTTGCCAATTCCTCATCTACCACGTAGCCGAGTTGGTCAAGGAGTTCTATTAAGTCGTTTGGATGATTCAGCATGATTAAGTTCAAGTTCAACGTAAAACGATTTTATAAATCGTACACTGCACATTCATACAAATTTAAGAATTTAAGTAGAATAAAGAGTTGTTATTTTACTTTTAGACTTTTACACAAAAGAATTAATAAACTATTTTATTTTAATAATGAAAAATATTGAGTGCATCTCAAATTGTCGCATTTTTATTTTTACCAAATGAAAATTTATAATTTTGTTTAGTGAAAAATTAAAAATTCGTTAAAATCAAAGCATGAAAATTGGCGATAAAGTTTTGGTAATCAATTCTATAAGGTTTTCGAAAACCTTATAGAATTTGGGTGAAAGACCAAAATCATATCAATTAAAAATACTTTACACTTTTCTATAT
>CALCMV010000327.1 GCA_937967535.1 uncultured Saprospiraceae bacterium | reverse complement strand
CCTGCGACGGCTAAAGTCGTCGGTACGGTATTCGCGGTCAGCCTGTAAAGCAGTCATTACGGGTTCATTCGGAAAACTGATATTTTCCGAAATTTACCCCGTTCACAGTATAAAAATAAAAGAGCAAGAGAGGTGAGATTTTCTCACCTCTCTTGTATAAAATATTTAGCCAAACCGATAAGCCGAATTCTGTCCCGGTTCAATTTCAATTTGAGGGCATGCCCTATCCCTAAATTGAAATTGAACCGATATCTATCATTTATCTCGACTTGCCTTCACAGACAAGCTCTAGCTGCCTACCCCCCGACATCGGACGAGCCGCCCTTAATTGTCGGTATACGTGGCATTTCAACCCACAAGGTTTATCCACCTCCCGGCTTGCACCGGAACGCCGTGCGCTCTTACCGCACGTTTTCACCCTTATCCCGAAGCAAGTTCGGGACGGTTATTTTCTGCGACACTCTCTGTTACTGACCTTCGCCAGTACCCACCCGTTAGGTGGTGTGGTTGCTCTGCGTTGTTCGGACTTTCCTCATTCCGAAGCAAGTTCGGAACGCGATAGATTAGTTTAGCTGAATAGATTACAAAATTAAGGAGAAAGAAGTTCGCGAGAGGCGTTTTTTATATAAAAATATGTTTACAATGTTTTCGCCAAATTTTGAATTTTGCTGATTGTAACGGATTGGGTTGGTGATGTAATTTAAATTGGAAGATAAACCCCGTCATTCGTCGGGACAAGCCTAAGTCGTCGGACATTTTCAAAATGTCAGACGACAACATTTCCTTATTATTTATTCAAAATGAATTATTTACGAAATAAAAATAAAACAATTTATTAATAATCATTTAAATTAAAATATAAGTTCATCTCGTCGAACATTTTGAAAATATCTGATGAGTAAGGTTCGCAAAATGCTGAAAATCAAGATATTAAATGCTATCATGTTTTTACCAATGCAAAACGTTACAATCAGAAATTTTGAATGACAAATAAATTTAAATTTTACTTTGTTTTTTTGCTGATAATTAAAAATAAATAAATTAAATATTTTTATTATTCAAAATTCAAAATTAGCGAATACATTAAATGAAATATTAGTTTTAAACTATGAACTTACATTTTGCTGATTTTGAAATGAAAAAATATTTGAAATTATTATTTCTCAAAAATAAAGTTATAATTTCATCTTATAATAAATTTATAATTAGTTATTTATGAATTATTATATAATTTAATTTAAAAAAATAATAGCCTAATCATTGAGGAGAAAATCAAGCTAATAAAATATTTAAAATAAAAGTATTAATATTATGTAATTTTGTAAATCATTAATAATCAATAAAAAATATTTTATTTTCTCACTTCAAAATCAGCAAAATCAAACCAAAAACCATAAACCAAAAAACTAGCTCATTTTTGAGTTTTCTAATTCCCGTCACAATCCTCTATCTCCCCGGAAAAATCATTTGCAGCGTTGGTCGAAAAACCGTTTTTCAATTCTATACAATCTCCTGCTTTATAGATCACATTTGCATTAATTGTGGCTTCGGAACTGATTGTTTGTCCGGCGTGGTAGGTAATATTAGTTGTGGTATTGCCGCTTAATGTTTCTATGGGCGGACAGTCGGTTTGTTCACAATTATTTTCAACTAAGCTGACATAATCAATATAGACATCTGCTGAACCAAGACCTAAGAAAAAATCCACACCAACATTGCTGACAGTCGGGTCGGTCATCACGAAGGTGTAGGTGAAGGTCTGCATAGTCGTCGTGAGATTAACGGTTTCGGACAGGTAAGTAGTGAATGGCGAAACAGGTAGTCCTGCTTTTATCTCAACAGTACGATTGGCGGCTGCGCTTGCCTCGAAAGTAAGCGTATAGATTTCGCCTTGCGTAAGCGTGAGATTGTATTGGCTGAAGCCTGCATCCCAGCTATTCACTCCGGCGATGATATTCGTAAGATTGGCAACTCCGCCGACAGAAGCCGGATTACAATTCCAATAAGCCCAATCAGATACATCATTATCAAAATCATTATTCAATAATAATTCGCAAGCCGTATCGCACCCGGCTTCCGTTAATTCGACATTATCTATATACACATCTGCCGAACCGAAACCTAAGAAAAAATCAACACCAGCACCGATAACAGTAGGGTCGGTCATAGTGAATACATAGGTGAAGGTCTGGGTAGTAGTAGTGAGGTTGATAGTTTCGAACGCATAAGTAGTAAATGGCGCGGCGGGTAAACCGACTTTGAGTTCGATAATGCGATTGGCTGCGGCACTTGCCTCAAAAGTGACGATGTAAGTTTCGCCCTGTACGAGTGTCATATTGTATTGGCTAAAACCTGCATCCCAAGTATTTACTCCGGTGGTCATACCTGTCAAATTAGCAACTCCATTTACGGAGGTCGCTGTACAACCCCAGTAATTCCAATCCGCTATATCGGTATCAAAAGTGCCATTGGTGACGAGCTGACAATCCTGATTTTGAATGGGTATTCCTGCACAATTGCAGTTGCCGTCTTCTACATCATTGGCGGTAGTGGGGTTGCCGTCATCGCAAGATGTACCTACGGGTGGGCAGTTGTTATTAGCAATACAATTGCAATTGCCGTCATGTACATCGTCGGTCGTGTTGGGGTCGCCATCGTAGCAGGATGTACCCGCGAGTGGGCAGGATGTGCCGCCCGATGTTGCCAAGAATGCCATCAAGCGCACATAAGCTCCTTGATA
>CALCMV010000326.1 GCA_937967535.1 uncultured Saprospiraceae bacterium | reverse complement strand
GCCAATACCCACATTTCAAATACGCCCCTTCGGGAAATGTAACCGGATGGTCAATATCGTGAAATGTTTTTTCCATCAATTCATGTGAATGACGCACCGATGCAATTGCCGTTTCACATATTTCAAAAAAATCATCAGGATTAATCCTTGAAGAGCAAGATGCTAAGACGAGTATCCCGCCCTTTCGCACCAATTTCGCGCCTAATATAGCGAGTCGCCGATAGCTGTGTTTGGCTTTGTCAATTTCTTTGGCGCGTTTGGCAAATGAAGGCGGGTCTATCACTACAATATCATAGCTTTTTCGCTCGGCGGCGAGGTCGTCTAAGGCAGCAAAAGCATCTGCTGCGAGGGTCTTATGTGTGCCTGTGTGTGGGTTGAGTTCGGCGTTTTGTTCGGCGATTAGTAGGGCTTGTGCGCTGATGTCGAGACTCGTGACCGCGCTCGCGCCACCTGCGAGCGCGTGTACGGAAAAGCCGCCTGCATAAGCGAATACATCCAAGACGGTTTTACCTTTTGCGAGTTCGCCGACGCGCTTTCGATTGTGTCGGTGGTCGAGAAAATAACCCGTTTTATGTCCGCGAATGACATTGGCAGCGAAACGCAAACCGTGTTCCTGAAAAATGACAACTTCATCTGCTAAAGTTCCGAAAATTACCTGTCCGTCCGACAAGTCGAAGTCGTTATTTTCTAATTTACGACTAAGGCGCAGAACGACTGTTTTACAAGTTGATATTTCGACGAGATGTGTGAGTATGTCATTCAAATAGGGCAACCAAATCCACGAATACAATTTGAGTACCAAGACCTCCGCATACACATCCGCGATAAGTCCGGGAAAGTGGTCATTTTCCCCATAAATCAAACGATAACTATTTGTTTGTAAGTCGAATAAAGCTTGGCGAATATTATATGCCTTAATAATTTTCTCTCGAAAAAAATCACTATTAATATTTGCAGAAGTTTGGAATTGAATGATTTTGATGCGAATCGGCGAATCAGGATCGTACAATCCGCAAGCCAAAAACTTGTTCTTTTTTTGGTCAAAAATAATGGCTAAATCACCTGCTTTTCCTTCGGCACTTTGTTTGACGATACCCTCGTCGAATATCCACGGATGTCCGCGTTTGACCATGCGCTCGGCGGCAGGTTTGAGTTTGATGGCGAGGCGATTGGTTTTTATTTCTGGAAATATCAAGTTGAAATGAGTAAATGAGAAGATGAATAAATGAGTAAATTTGTGGGAGTCCGCAAATTTACGAAAACTAATAGTGTGTCATATCGGGGAGTTTGCGTTTTAAAATACGATAGGCATAAAAGAGCAAACAAAGATTGATGAAAGCTAGGATGCACAGACTTGTCTGCCAAGTCGCCGCAGTCACTAAAAGCGTGTGTATTATTTTGTGCCAAAGGTAGGAAAATATTGGGATATGCACATAAAAAAACCGCCCCACAAATCATTGAGTTGGGAGCGGTCCACACTATGAGAACACCATCTTTATTCCGATACTACCCGGAACTTTATTTTTTTATTTCTGCGGTTATTATTCTATTTGCATTTATCGTGCCAAATTTTTTTAGGCTGCTATGCAAGAACACTTATCATTAGGCATATACCGTGCCAAAAAATATTATTTGGTGAATTTTTTTACAAAAAAATACAGGTATTATATCTGTACGATAGAGATTTTTTGAGTTTTATCTAATTGACTGTCAGTTAAATAGATTATTTTTTAAAAAAATAAAATTATTTAGGATTAAAATTATTTCGGGCATTATTAATGAAGATTTAGGCAGCTTTGTGATGCTTATTATAAAGTAAAAATAAATTATAGTTGAGGGCATAATTGGAAATTACCGATTATGAATAGATAAGCGTCAACACTATTGCATCAGGATAAATTTTGTAAGAGCATGTTTAAAATGATACAGTCTTTTTAATCTTGTGTACAAGGCTGCTATATGGATTGCTTTTTTATTTGTAAATTTACACTTAAATAAGAGGTCGGAAGCCAGATAAATTACTGAAATTTGGACATTTGGGAATTAGAACATGTTTAAATTTGTGGCAAAAGTAATTGACACTTTTTTGAAATGTAAAATTTAAAAAAAATTCAGCTACAATCCTAAACATGCTAAAAATACGCTATTTTTCAAATGACAACCTAAGCTCTGACCTCCGAACAATGAAATGTTCTGACTTTTGAATTACATACAAAAACCATATATCAAGGATGAAAAAATCATATTTACTAATTATTATACTTGCTCTTTTTTCAAATATAATTAGCGCACAGCAGGATAGTTATAAATGGAAAATCGGGCTTCATGCGGGCGGAATGGGTTATATTGGCGACCTGAATACCCGCATCATTAATCCACAAACACAGTGGTTGGCAGACCCTTTGGCAAATTTGCGTCCTTCCTTTGGATTGAGTCTGGAGTATGCACCGGGTGCGAATTTCGGCTTGAGAGGTATGTGGAGTACAGGACAATTTACGGCGAATGACCGCATCGTTAATTTTAGTAATGCATTGCAAACGGATGAACCCGGTTTTGCTCGCGGACTCAATGCACGTACCAATATTCAAGATTTTAGCCTTATCGGAACCTTTTACTTGCAGCGCAGTCGTCCGACAAAGAAAAGAGGCTTTTCACCTTATCTGATGATTGGTGCAGGATTGACGAACTTTGAAGTATATGGCGATTTATTTTTTGATAATGATAATCGCTATTATCATTGGAGTGACTTCACAGTAAGGTCGCATCCGGAAGGTACTCCGGCACCCGAAGGCGGTGGTATCGTACTGCAAGATGGCGATTACGAAACCAATCTTACCGAACTGCGAACCGAAGATATAGATTATGAAACAACTGTCGGAAATATTCCGGTAGGTTTGGGTTTCAAATGGCGTTTGGCAGATAAATTGAGCCTGAATTTTGAGACGATTTGGCATTATACATTTACCGATTATTTGGATGATGTCAGTGGCTTTTATCCTATTAGTTTTGACAATCCTTCCGCACTACAATCCTATGCTTCCAATCCAACAGGCACTCAAAATGAATTGCGCGGACGCGAAGAAGACCGCTTCAATGACATATACAGTTTGAATACTATTTCATTAAATTATAGTTTTGGATATAATAAAAAAACGCCAAAACCGATTGATGGAATTGCCTATGGAGACGATACCCGAACCATCAAAGAACTGACCATTATCACGGTTAATGAAAAAGGTGACACCTTGCGAATTGAGCAAAAAGTTCGGGAAGATGACGCAAAAGAAAAAACTCGTTTGAAGGAATTGGAGGATGCGAAAAAAGGCGTAGAAGACGATATTGCCTTATTGGAAGAACAACTTCGCGATGCAGGTGAATTGCCCGAAACGCCCACCGTAGAAATTGGAGTAGAAGAAGTAAAGACACCCGAAGCAGATATCATAGCAGAGCCTGAAACAACTATGACAGATACAAATATAACACTTCCTGAAACGCCCGATGCCGAAGGTGTGGTGACAGAGCCGGGTATAGAAATTATTACGGAAGATGGTCGTCCTGCACGTCCTGACCGACCTGATATTAGTCTTGGTGAAGAAGAGGTTGTTATTGAAATCGAAACACCGAACATAGATGAACAAATACCGGATGTAGAGGTAGAAGTGGAAGTTCCCGAAACCCGACAAAGCCGTCGCGAGCGCAGACGCAATCGCAACAACGTAAATCAAGATATTGTTATCGAACAACCCGAAGAACCTTCTGTAGAAATCGTAGTGGGAGATGATGTGGAAATAAAATTGCAGGAAGAAATCGAGGTAGAGCAACCCGAAATGCCCGTCATAGAAATTGAAATGGAAGAACCCGAAAACCCCGTTGTAGAAGTAGAAATCGAAACACCGGATGCAGAGCAACCTGAAACCCCTATAGTAGTAATTGAAATGGAAGAACCCGAAACACCTGTTGTAGAAGTAGAAATCGAAACACCGGATGCAGAACAACCTGAAACCCCTATAGTAGTAATTGAAATGGAAGAACCCGAAACACCTATTGTAGAAGTAGAAATCGAAACACCGGACGCAGAGCAACCTGAAAATCCTATAGTAGAAATTGAAATGGAAGAACCCGAAACACCTGTTGTAGAAGTAGAAATCGAAACACCGGATGCAGAGCGACCTGAAACCCCTATAGTAGAAATTGAAATGGAAGAACCCGAAACACCTGTTGTAGAAGTGGAAATCGAAGCACCGGAAGCAGAAGAAAATCCTATGGTAGAGGTAGAAATGCCGGAAAAAGAAGTGGGAGTGGAAACAACAGATGTAGCGATAGAAACGGAAATGCCCAAAGAAGAAATCGCGCCCAAAAAACCGCTCACACGCCGCGACCGCAGACGCATGCGCCGCAATCCGCCGGACATCAACAAAGAAATTGACATAGACAGCGAAGCCGCTAAAGTATCGGAAGAAGTAATGGCAGAAGTACGCGAAGAACCCGTCGAAGAAGTTGTAGAAGAGATGGAAAAACCCGAAATGCCTGCGGCAGAAGTCAACGAAGAAATCGTGATAGAAACTCCAACAGTGGAGCCACCCAAACCTTCCTCACGCCCTACACGCGAAGGTGCGCTCGACCCAAAAATCAGCACACTCTCTACTGTCACTTTCAATACGGTAGATGATGCCCGCAAAGCATACGAGGGTTTTTATGTGCCGTTTGAAGATGAAGCCTATTATGTATCAAAAGAATTGTATACGGAATTAGATGCGATAGTCCGCACCATGAATCGTTTTCCTGCATTGAGCGTCACTTTGCAAGGACATACTTCGGAGCAGGAAGGTATGAGTTTTGTGCATCAGGACATTACACGCAAACGAGTTCATTATCTGCAAAATTATCTGGTCACAAAAGGCATCGCTTTGAATCGCATTCAACTCAATTTCTTTGATGATATTGCCAATATTAATGAAGTAAATAGACAACAGGTGGATGTGCTGATGAATTGATGTGTTGTTGACGAGTTGTTG
>CALCMV010000325.1 GCA_937967535.1 uncultured Saprospiraceae bacterium | reverse complement strand
TGTTGAATCTTACTAAGTCGTGGTACATAACTCGTACTAAGTCGTGGTAGCCAAACTACTAAAAAGTCGTAGTATATTGGCTACCATATTTCGAGCAAACAAGTTTGAGTTATAAAGAGAAATTGCTTGCTTGATAAATTTGTTCATATATCTTGGTTAGTTCCCTTGTGGTACCCTCCATGAGTGCTTCTTTGGAGATACCCTTGATATTCATTCTAATCAATTCAAGTTCATTGACATCGTAAAAGATAAGTTGTTTAGTCCTACTGGAAAATGTAATGGTCAAGATATTTCCGGGTATAGCTTGGCGGATGTAGTATCGTTGTCCGCCCAGATGTACACACTTATTTTGTGCCACTTTTCTGTGCCATTTTCCTCTACCTAAAAATCGGTAAATTTTAGACATATCCAAAAGTTGTTTTTCTTTTCTGATAGCGTATGGTCGTTTAGAATGAGCCGCTTGTGGATAGACTTGTAAAGGTGCTTTTTTGTTAAAAGTTCGGCTGGGATAGTTCTCATTCAACACCTTGCGCCTATAGTTGATATTATCAAAAAGGGCATGCCAATCAGGATAACATATTCCTTTGAGGGCTTGATTAAAAATTGTTAAATGTGAGCGTTCAACGATATTATTTTGGTCTGGTGGCGGTTTATCAATAAAGTGTAAATCTATACCCAGTGCCAATAGCCATAGATGTAATTTTGAAGGAAAAGGTGATTTGCTGGAGTTCTCAATGAATACACTGTCTTTGTCTACTTGGAGGTTTTTAGGCATACCTGATTCTATGAAAGCCAGACGTAATGCCCATTTGTAATGTCTTGTAGAGGGCTGTGTGTTGGAGTTGGCTACTTCAATGGGAAAAGCCATACAATACTTTCTTGAAAAATCATCTTTGATATCAATGAGTGCTTGAAAGCCAACACCCTTAACTGCAACAGTTCCTTTGGCATCCATTTCCCATTTCTGGTGACAGTAGCTACTGCGTTTGATTCGAGGTTTGCCAGGCAGGGGCTCTCGCGGCTCTCTGTATTTGATGTAGCCTTTTTCCACCAAAAAACGATGAATGGTATCCGCACTGGGCAGATCTTGTGGAGGATAGCCTTCCAATTGTAATTCAACCAGAATACTGATAGCACCCCAACCTTCGTTATGTCCGCGCAGGTACTTGATACGCTCACCAATCTCAGCACTAAACGTACTCAATGCACCTTTTACCGGACGACCCATTGAGGAAGTGATGACACCTTTTTTTTATGCGCTGTCTCCACTTGTTGACAGTCTTAATGGAAATACCTAAAGCATCAGCTATCGTCTGGGAGGTCCAATTATCTTTTACTTTGTCTTCAATGAACTTGCGTTCTTCGAGTGTAGTTGGTCTAGCCATATATTGAACGATTTTAATACATAAGTAAATTAAATATAAACCGTAAATATACTACGACTTTTTAATAGTTGAGCTACCATGACTTAGTACGAGTCGTGTACCACGACTTAGTAAGATTCAACACCATTAACCATTAACCATTATCAAAAATCAAAAATCAAATTTATAACCGATTCCCTTAATGGTTTTAATATAAGTACTACCGATTTTCTCGCGTAATTTACGGATATGCACATCAATCGTGCGGCCGCCTACGATGACGTCGCTTCCCCAAATGTGATTAAAAATTTCCTCGCGTGTAAATACCCGTCCCGGCTTCGATGCCAACAAATACAACAACTCAAATTCTTTCTTTGCCAAAGTAATGCCTTCATTAGCTGCCCCCTTAAAAACCATCACTTTATCTTTATCAATTTGCAGGTCGTGTACCCTGATGACTCTATCCGGTTGTTCTTGTTTATTGCGTGGGCTACGGCGTAGCAATGCCTTGATACGACTCACCAATACACGCGGACGAATCGGCTTGGTGATGTAATCATCTCCACCCGATTCCAAGCCTGCAATCTGTGAGTAATCCTCATTACGCGCCGTCAAAAAAGCGATGAGTGTATTCTCAAATTCTGATGCTGCCCGCAACTGCCGACACACCTCCACCCCGTCCAATTCAGGCATCATAATATCCAGAATAATCAAAGCAGGCTGCTCACGTTTCGCCCGGTCAATAGCTTCTCTGCCATTGCGTGCCGTCGTTACATCATAGCCTTCTTTACTCAAATTATAACTGATGAACTCCAGAATATCCGGCTCATCATCTACCACGAGAATCTTAATTTCTTCGTTGTTCATAGCAATAAATTCTGCCCTAAAATTAAGCTAATTTTAAGCAAAAATGAAATGATTGGAAATTTAGTAACGATAGAATAATAAATTCCGCATTTCGACGAGCTTATTTTGTGTTTAGTTTTTCTCTTGGAAACGGGCGTTTATCTGGATAAATAACTGTTTTCAAAGGGAAAAATAAGCACAAAAGAAGCCGTCCAAATGCGGGAGTTATTATTTTATCGTTACTAAGTAAAGATTTATGTGAAATTTCAATGTGAGAAACAATTTTTTCAAAAGAATGCACAAATTAATTTTCGAGTGATATTGAGTACCTAAACCATGTTCTATATATTTGTTTTTTTAGTACTTTTTCAAAATTTAAAAGAACATTACTTTTTCATACTCCTATTCATTTTATTATCTTCACAAAAAGAAATCAAAAATTAAAAATAATTCGCTCATTCAAAATTCAATTACTAGGTATCATGAGAAAAATTCTACTTACTTCATTCTTGATAATTTGTGTAAATTATATCTATGCACAAAAAAATAATTCAGACGCTTTTCGTATTGCCGATGAAGTCATTGAAATGCTCAAGCACGACCACGCGCACGGGCATCATCACGCACACGAACTACCTGTCGAAACCCGTCTTTCAGATGTAAAAATCAAAGACAGGCAAGCAAGTTTTTATCTTGATATTCCACAAGAATATTTACAGGAAGGCTTCGACGAAATGTTGTTTGAAGAAGTCGCTTTGCGTTTATTCAACAACATTTCAGAAAATACGGACATAAACAGTTTTGAATTATTAATCAAAAACGAATCCGGCGAGTACATTGCGCTCGACCAACTCCATCCCTCCGTCAAAGACGAACCATATCAGGAAAAATACGGCGATGGCGGTGCAGAAATCCGTCTTTCCGACGATATGGATTACTTAAAAAACAATCCGAATATCGGACAGGGACAAGCCTTCGGCGCACTTTCCGGCAAGACCGTCTGGCTCAGTCCCGGACATGGTTGGTTGTACTTCACCTCTATCAATGGCTACACCACCCAACGCGGCGAAACCAACGATATGGTCGAAGATTTCGGAACCATAGAAGGTATCAATTATTATCTTTTAAAATACCTCTGGAATGCAGGTGCCAATGTATGGTCGGTACGCGAGCGCGATGTCAACGAAAACGAAGTCGTCGTAGACAATACAAGCGGCGGCTATACCGAAACCGGTGCATGGAGTACCACTTCCAACACCGGTTACAATCCCGCCACCACCGATTATGACCAAGCCAATGGCTATCGTTTTTCGGGCCTTACCACAGGTGCAGCCACCTCCACTGCCACATGGACACCCAATATTCCCAAATCCAGTTGGTACTGGGTATCAACCACTTATCGCTCATTTAGTGACCGACCTGTGGATGCTCAATACCAAATCAATCATGCCGGAGGCAGTACCCAAGTCAGCATCAACCAAGAAACACATGGCGAAACATGGGTCTATCTTGGTCAATTTTATTTTGATGCCGGAACGAATGGCAGCGTTACCTTACTCAATTCCACTTCCGACAATTCGCCGAGTCAATTTGTCATTGCAGATGCTATGCGATTTGGCGGCGGTATAGGTACGGAAGACGATTGTACCTACGGTGCAGGTACCACAGGAATGCCGCGTTGGGAGGAGTCGGCGCGGATGTTCGCGCCTTTTCAGGGCTACCCGACTTGCAGAGGCGATGTCACTATGCGCCCACATTATGCCGAATGGGAACTCGCCAAAGGCACTGCCCAAGAACAAGCAAACGCCGTCTACGTATCATGGCACACCAATGCTGCTACGGGTACGGCACGCGGCACAGAAACCTACTCCTACAATGGCGCAAGCGCGAGTTTTCCGATAACACCGGGCAGCCCCGATTTGCGCGATTTTGTCCACAATCAACTCGCAGGAGACATCATTGCCTGCTACGACGGTGCTTGGAGTGACAGAGGTACAAAAACCGCCAATTTTGGCGAATTGCGCGAACTTTCGACCATGCCCGGTTGTCTTATTGAAGTTGCTTTTCATGACGAACCCAATGACGCACAAGCATTGACCACACCCGCTTTCCGGGAGATTGCGGCGCGGGGTATTTATCAGGGCATCGTTGATTATTTTGCAGATAGAGACGGGACTACGGCAACTTATGTACCCGAACAACCCACACATCTTTACGCTCAAAATGTTGCACCCGGTACCATCACTCTCACATGGAATGCCCCGCCGAGTGTCTGCGGTACAGATGCGGCTACGGCGTATCGCGTATATATGGGTACGCACGGTCGCGGCTTTGGCAATGCAATTACTGCGGTAGGAAATACCTACACCGCCACGGGCTTGAATCCGAATACGACTTATTACTTCCGCGTGAGTGCCACCAATGCAGGGGGCGAATCCTTCCCGACGGCGGTAGTTGCGGCACGTACTCCGGCTTCGGGCAGTGCCGTTCCTTATTTGATTGTGGATGGCTTTGACAGAATAGATAGAGCAGGTGCGATTCGTAAAACTTCGAGCGCACAATTGACGGATTTGCGCCGTTTATTTTTAGAATTGATGAACAGCTACGATTATATGGTCGAACACGCCAAAGCCCTCGAAAGCTGCGGTATCGCCTTCGATGGCGCGAGCAATGAAGCGGTCATTTCAGGCTCGGCAAATTTAATGGATTATGACGCAATTGATTGGTTTACAGGCGAAGAATCAACGGTAGACAATTCATTTGATGCAACAGAACGTACCCGGATTCAAAATTATCTCGACAATCAAGGTTGCCTTATCGTATCGGGTGCGGAGATTGGTTGGGACATCGGACGCTCTACTTCTCCTAATGCAGATTTAGCATTTTATAATAATTATCTGAAAGCAAATTATGTGGGTGATGATGCGAATACGTATAGCGTTGCGGGTGTTGCAGGTGGTATTTTTGCGGGTACAAGTGGCGTTTTTGACGATAATACAAGTTGTTATTTTGATGCCGAATTTCCCGACCGACTCGGCGCAACGGGGGGGTCTACCGTCGAATTAAATTATGTGGGCGGTACAAACGACGGTGCGGCAGTTGCTTACAAAGGGTCGGATTTTGCTGTTGTATATTTTGGCTTCCCTTTGGAGACGGCAGACCCAGCCATGCGCGATGCCTTGATGTGTCAGGCAGTTGATTATCTTTCTTCTCAACATGAGGCTTGCGCTACGGTAGATTTGGATATTCGTTTCGATGGTTTTCCGGCTCAAACCAGTTGGAATATCACCGATGCGGGTGGAAGTGTGATAGCTTCGAGTGCTAGTTATTCAGGTATTGCAGGCAATAGCTTAATCACAGAAAATGCGTGCTTGTTTGACGGTTGTTATACGCTCAATTTCTTTGATTCAGTTAATAATGGCATGTGTCCTTTCCGTGCTACGGCGACTAGTGCGGGTACATTCATCACACCCGGCACTGTGATTGCGCCCGGTAGTGTAGTGGCTACTTTGGGAACGGTGGTCGCGCCGGGTTTGTGCGGCAATTATACATTGACTGATGCCAATGGTAATGTATTGACTTCCGGTGGTGGTGGTTTCGGGGCATCCGAAGCCAATACTTTTTGTCTGTCGGGTGGGGCATTACAATTAGCTTTTGAAGTGAATAGTGATACAGATTTGAGTACAATATATCATCCTCAAATGAAGGTAATTCCCAATTTAGTGAATCACCAAGCGACCTTGTATTATTCATTAGAAACGAATCAGGATATTCACATTCAAATCGTGGATATTACAGGAAAAATTACCCAACAATACAAACGTAATTTTGATGATATAAATGAAATTCAACTGGATGTAAATAACTTACAATCAGGATTTTATTTCGTGCAATTGATGAGCGGAGATATTATGTTGACAGAAAAATTTATCAAACGATAGATGTTTTATTTTTCACAAATAAATTCATACATTTTTATGAAAAAAATACTTAAACCAATACTGACTGCATTTATTGCGCTTTTGTGTATCCCATTTCTACAAGCTCAATCCTGTGCTGATGGGAGCTACGAATTTTCTGATATGGTTGCCATTTTTCAGTCGAATGGTTGTACCGGTTGTCATGGTTCGCAGGGCGGACTCAATCTCTCCAACTACAATAATGTTGTGATGGGAGGCAATAATGGTTCGGGCGGTTGTGGTCCTTATTCCGACCCACTATCTTTTCTAATTGGAAAAATAGATGGTTCGCTGATACAGGGTGACAATTGCGGCAATGCCATGCCCAGAAATGGTACGCCTTTCGGTACGCCGGGTATGAGTGCTGCCGACATTGCTGCCATCCAAGAATGGATAGATGACGGTGCGCCGGAGTTTTGTGCGCCTAGCTGTGCTACGGTAGATTTGGATATTCGTTTCGATGGTTTTCCGGCTCAAACCAGTTGGAATATCACCGATGCGGGCGGAAATGTGGTAGCTTCGAGTACTAGTTATTCAGGTGTTGCGGGCAATAGTTTAATTATAGAAAATAATTGCCTGTTTGATGGTTGTTATACGCTCAATTTTTTTGATTCAGTCAATAATGGCATGTGTCCTTTCCGCGCTACGGCGACTAGTGCGGGTACATTCATCACACCCGGTACTGTGATTGCGCCCGGTAGTGTAGTGGCTACTTTGGGAACGGTAGTCGCGCCGGGTCTGTGTGGCAATTATACATTGACTGATGCCAATGGTACGGTCTTGGCTTCCGGCGGCGGCAGTTTTGGGGCTTCCGAAACGAATAGTTTTTGCTTGTCGGGCGGTATTGCTCCAATTATTTTTCAAGGAGGAAATGTTCATTTAAAAACAATTCAGGACGCACAAATCCGCATCATTCCAAATGTAATCAATGACCAAGCGACCTTATATTATTCATTGAAAACGAACCAAGATATTCACATTCAAATCGTAGATATTACAGGAAAAATTATCGAACAATACACACGTAATTTTAACGATACAAATGAAATTAATTTGAATGTAAATAACTTACAATCAGGATTTTATTTCGTGCAATTGATGAGCGGAGATATTATGTTGACGGAGAAATTTGTGAAGAAATAATGGTTAATGGTTAATGTCTTCGTCAAATTTTGAATGATGAATTTTGAATGACAAATGAATTTAAATGTTACTTTGTTTTTTGTTGATAATTAAAAATTAACAAATTAAGTATTTTTTATCATTCAAAATTTTTCATTCAAAATTTAAACATGCTCTTAGAGTTTTACAGAAAAATAATTAATTACATGTTTTATTTTGGCAATGAAATCTATCCAATTGATTATCAATGAGTTGTGGTTTTAAGCCGAATTTCCTAATTTCCTAATTCCCATTTTGTCCAAAGTCCAAATAAAGAAAAAAACATTAAAATGAAAAATATCGGCGCAGAACACCTGCCTGATGTTATGAACGCAATTATGAGTGAATGAGTTGACGGGTTGATGAGTTGACGAGTTGACATTTTTTTTACTCAATTAAGACATTATCGCATTACACATGAGAATATTTAAGTTTGGAGGAGCATCTGTCAAGGATGCGGAAGCTATTAAAAATGTAGCCAATATTTTACAAAATTACAAAGGAGAGCAACTCGTCATCGTCGTATCGGCAATGGGCAAAACGACCAATGCCATGGAGCGCATCGTGGAGGCTTATTATCAAAAAACAGGCGAAGCACAAACGAAATTGGAAGAGGTGCGGCAGGCGCATTATGCAGTATTGCAACAGCTTTTTGAGGCAAATGACCCTATTTTTGATACCATAAACGATACGCTGGTAGAGATAGAATGGATACTCGAAGAAACTCCCGAAGAAAGCTACGATTACATATACGACCAAATTGTATCTATCGGCGAATTTCTCTCCACACGCATCCTAAGTGCTTATCTCAATAAGGTCGGGCTGGCAAGCACTTGGCTGGATGTACGCGATGTTATTTTGACGGACAATACCTATCGCGCTGCCAAAATTCAGTGGGATGAAACCGTAAAAAATGCCCATCGTGTAGTACCGCCTTTGCTCGAAAAGGGTTTCGCGGTGACGCAGGGTTTTATCGGCGGCACTTCCGAAAATTTTACGACCACACTTGGGCGTGAAGGCTCGGATTTTACGGCGGCGATATTTTCCTATTGCCTTGATGCCGAGAGTATGAGTGTTTGGAAAGATGTACCGGGCATCCTCACTGCCAATCCGCGTATTTTCAAAAATGTCACAAAAATAGACCACCTTTCGTACCGCGAAGCTATCGAAATGACATACTACGGCGCAAAGGTCATTCACCCGAAAACCATTAAGCCTTTGCAAAACAAAAATATCCCGATGTATGTCAAATCTTTTGTAGAACCGACGGGCGAAGGCACACTCATCAGCAGTGATACAGAGGTGCATTATCCGCCGATAACTGTGGTGGAAAAAGAACAGATTTTATTGCACATTTCTACGCGCAATTTTTCTTTTGTAGCGGAAGATAATTTGAGCGTTATTTTTGCGGCACTCGCCAAGCACCAACTCAAAGTGAATATGATGCAAAACACCGCGATTAGTTTCTCGGTTTGCCTGACGAATCGACCTGAACGCATCGCGGCATTGATAGAAGATTTGAGTGAAGATTTCAAAATCACCCAACAAGACAATCTCGAACTCATCACCGTCCGACACTACAAACCCGAAGTAGTAGAGCAGTTGAAAATCAACAAATTAATTTTATTGGAAGCCTACATCCGCGATATGATTCAAATGGTCGTAAAAGACCTACCGGAATTGGAAAGAATTGGATAGGAAATTCCAAGCACCAAATTCCAAAAATCAATTCATACAAAATTGGAATTTGGTGCTTGGAATTTGGGATTTTATCAATTGATACCCGATTGAGTCAAGCGACATTTTACACGCAGAATCTGCGTAATCTCTTCTAAATCAACATTATAAGGTTGATACATCACATTATTATCCGAAATCAGACGGAGTTGTGTCACTCGGTCATTCGTTTTAATTTGTTGGATGCGCTTGGCAACGACCACATCTGTCACTACGACATATACATTATTGTCGCGTAAGGGTGTGCCGCGTTCAAGTGGTTCACATACCACAATATCGCCATTTGTAATAGTTGGGTACATACTATCTCCGCTAATCTCAAAAGCCGTCATCTGTCCTGCATAGCCCGGAATCGAAAACTTTTGCAAAGAACTGATATACTCCGAATTGTCGCGTTCCATCGCATATCCCGCAACGGCTCTATTTGGCACAAGCGTAATATTTCTGCGTCCTTCAAAACCCAATTCGCTCAACAAATGCGCCGGCACATCACCATGCCCTGCCAACATTTCGTCGCTACATCCAAAAACATAATTGGCATTGATACTGTATTTTTCTACCAATTTATTGAGTTGGTCTACCGTAATATTGCGCTTGCCTTTCAGGATGCTGTTGATAACGTGATTATAGGTATCTAAATGCTTGGCAATATCTGATTTTCCTTTAATAAGATTATTTTTTTCCAAATAGTGGTAAACCTCTCTAAACTTTTGGTTTACAGTGTTTTCGACGAAATTTGACATAAAATTGAAAATTTTTGTTTTGAAAAAATTGCCCAAAAATTTGATTTTTAAAACTTTTTGTTTTAAAATTGCATTATGATATAAAAACAAACTACATCATTGTTGTAAATTGTGATGTAAATGTACAAAAAGTTTTTCAAAGAACAAAAAAAATTTGACACAAATTTGTCCAATATACAATAATATTGGTTGGTTCGATACAAAAAATTTGAATTATGAGTGCCGTTAAAAAAAATCAAATCGTAAAAAGGGGGACGCAATTACCAAAACTTCAGCGTCGAACTATTGATATAGGCGAATTATTGAGCGCCTTAGCAGATTTTGTATTGGGAAAAATAAAAGGCTTTTATGATGCTATACGCCTGAAAATCAAGAAAAAAACCAAAGGATGGCGATTCCCTTGGGTGCGGGTAGCTTTGTTGGGTATACTCGCCTACGTATTACTCACGCGAGATATGAATTTCAATTTGTCGCTCCAAGCACCGATAAGAGCCGCACAGCAGAGCGCAATCACTGATAGCGATTACAAAGCAATACCTGTTGTGAATCAGGAAGTTGCGCCCGGAATCGTAGAAAGTGAAGCCGCCAAACGACGTGCTTTGCAAGACGAAAAACACCTTGCTTATATCAAGCGATTTGAAGATGTAGCAGTAGCGGAAATGACCAAATTTGGTATTCCGGCGAGCATCAAAATGGCACAGGCACTCTTAGAAAGCGGCGCAGGGAACAGCAAATTAGCCGGAAAAAATAACAATCACTTCGGTATCAAATGTTTCTCAAAAAAATGTGTAAAAGGACATTGCGCTAATTTTTCTGATGACCACCACAAAGATTTTTTCCGAAAATACGGTACGGCATGGGAAAGCTGGCGCGACCACAGCAAATTTCTCGCAGAAGGTAAATATAAAGACCTCTTACTCCACCGCGACGATTATAAAGCATGGGCGCGAGGTCTGAAAGCACACGGCTATGCCACCGACCCCGCTTATGCCGATAAGTTGATTTCGACTATCGAATTGTATGAATTATATAAATTGGATGCACGATAATTTTTAGCTGTGAGAACTTAGATATTTACGATTTTTTTTTAGCAAATAAGTAAGGTAGTCCGGTACATAATTAATGTATGGACTGCCTTTTTTTGGTTCTCTTTGACGATTTTTGCACAAGGTAATAGAACACGGATTTAGCGGATTATGCGGATGACACAGATTTTTTAGAATATTTTTAATTTAAAAATAATTAAAAATCAAATTAAAACAATTTATAATTATATTTATTTAAAAAAGAAAAATCCGCGTAATCTGTGTAATCCGACAAATCCGTGTTCTATCTCGTTAATTTGGAATTTGCAAAAATTGTCAAAGACCCTTTTTTCATTTAAATTTCAAAAAAAATCACCCACCACCCACCAAAACCCACCAATTACGCATCTAAAAAAGTAGAGAAACATAAAAAAAAACATTAAATTTGTAGATAATGTCATAAAATACAATTTAGAACTATGCAAGTCCTTGATTAAGAGGCTTTAAGCTTAATCTTGGACTGATATAAATCTTAGCATTTGACCGAAGCAGAACTTATAAAAGGTTGTAGACGGGGCGATCGCCTCGCACAGAAAATGCTGTATGAGCGTTTTGCGCCCAAAATGTTTGGGGTCTGCAAGCGGTATGTGCGTAGTCGGGAAGATGCAGAAGATGTATTGATTGAAGGTTTTTTTAAAGTATATGACAATATTGACAAATTTAGAGGGCAAGGTAGTTTTGAGGGTTGGGTTCGGCGGATTGTGGTCAATCAATCATTGATGTTTTTGCGGAAAAGACACAACTTTCAACTCACCGTAGAGGTTAGTAATATTGAAGTGCAAACGGGCATTAGTATTGAAGACGAACTCGCAGCAGAAGATATTCTAAATTTGTTGAATAAATTGCCCGTTGGTTACAGAACGGTATTTAATTTGTATGTCATTGAAGGATACAAACATCGTGAAATTGCCGACATCATGGGCATCAGCATTAACACCTCAAAATCACAATTAATACTGGCAAAAAAACGACTCCGAACATTAATTGAAAATATTGAAGGTAGAAACGAACTTTCTGCGTGATGGAGTTGACGAGTTGATGAATTGACGAGTTTATTAGAAAATAATATTTTACCCAAAAAACATAAAAAAAACTGCGTACTACCGGTTTAATTCGTAATTCATTGATAATTAAAAATTATAGTAAATTGTTGATTATTAATTAGTTAAAAAACAAATAACGAGTCAACGGATTACGGCATTACCCCGCGTCAGTACCGTCAACCATCTACCGTATAAAAACACAAACGAAAAAAAGGTCAATAGACCATGATAGAAGATAAAAAAATAGAAAATTTATTCAGGGACAACCAGCACAAACTGGATGAGATGCCCTCGCCTATGGCTTGGGAAAGGCTCGAAGTGCGCTTGGAAAAACGCGAACTCGCCCGTAAGCCACTCCTATGGCGGCGGCTGGCGGTAGCGGCTGCGGTGCTGATTGCGGTGTCAATGATTGGTTTATGGACCTTCATCAATCCGCTCGTTAGTGCCAATAAAACGGCTATCTTGTTTCCGAATACAGAACTCGCCAGCGAAATTATTGCGAGCGATGCCCCTGCCCCTGCGCGTCCGATTCTGATGTCACATCGGGAAAAGGTGCAATATTTGACCGAAGTTTCCAATACACGCATGAATACGCGCCCCGCATTGGCAGAAAATAAACTGAGAGAAAAAACGACCAATATATCTCCTTCGAAATCTATCCGCCCGCAAGCAGCAAAACCCAAGCCTCAAGCAGATGCTCCCTCAATCACGACCACTGACATGATGGTACAGGCGGATGTTGAGCCGATTGTTGAAGAAAAAATAATTCAGAAATTTGCAGAAAAAGACATTATAGTTACAGATAATGCAACTGAAAAAGAAGATGATTCAGACAAAATAATAACCGACGAAGTTGCTGCCAATCAAGCCGTTGTAGTTGCACCAACTACTCCTACTATGCCAACTACTATAAGTACAACGTCAGGTTATAGCATAAATACTGATGTGAATGATGCGGAAATTGCTCCTCAATATGATGTTGAAGCAGAAGCGGAGGAAATTATAGTACTGAAAGAACAAGCTACAAGAGAAACGAAAAAGAAACGCAGAGCAAGACGCTCCGCAGATAAAATGACAGCCACAAAAGATACCAAAAATGAAAGCATCCCTAGTCCGGCTGCCCCCGCCGAACCCGAACTTGACCGCTTCGATTGGCTACTCGGCAAATGGACAGATGAGGACGATAATTCTTTTGAAGAATGGCAACGTATCGCCCCCAATATCCTTGAAGGAAAGGGCTATTTTGTGGTGGATGTAGATACAACATACACGCAATCCATGAAGATTGTACAGTCCAATGCACAGACTTTTTTTATGGTCAACGGGCAATTGGTAGAGGGGCAATTTGAATTGAAAAAATACGACGACAGCACCGCCACATTCAAAAATAAAAACGAATCAAACGAACAAATCACTCTAAAGAAGGATACTCAAAATGCCTATTCCATCACCATCGAAAAATCAAAAAAACAAACTGCAAGGGAAAAGAGGAAAAAGAAACGGATGTTTAGGCGGGTGGATGAGTGATAAAGGTTAGAGCATGTTTAAAATTTTTCAAACTGATAATCAGTTTGTGGTTTTGACAAGGCATCAAAGAAGGAGTTTATCGGGATAAATGACTGTTTTCAAGGAGGAAAATAAGGGTAAAAGAAGCCGCCCAAATCGTGAAGTTATTATTTACTCGTTAAGTGGTTGGACTGAACTAAGCGACACTTTTAATTATGATAATTCATTGAAAATGAATTATTTATTTAAACTTAAACTTATTCTTAAACTTGTACTTCCACTTACTAAAGCGTTATGCTCAAAAAAATCTGTGCTATGTTCGTGGATGAAACCGCAAAATTGTCTCCCTTAAAAAATCTGTATCAAGGTGTGTATAAATCTCCGTAGTCGTGATGGATTCATGCCCCAACATATCTTGAATCGCACGTAAATCTGCCCCGCCTTCAATCAAATGCGTAGCAAAAGAATGTCGAAACGTATGCGGACTTACCTTCTTTTTGATACCTGCCAAAGCTGCTAATTTTTTCACAATCGTAAATACCATCACGCGCGTCAGTTGCTTGCCACGCCGATTAAGAAACAGAATATCAGCGTGTTCCGGGTAGATGCGTTTGAGGCTGAGTCTGCCATCATGATGGTCGAGATAAGCGCGAATGGCTACTCGCGCACTTTCTCCGATGGGAATGAGACGCTCTTTATTGCCCTTTCCGAGTATTTTGATGAAGCCAATTTCGAGGTACATATTGGAAATACGCAGACCCGTCAACTCACTCACGCGCAAGCCGCAGGCATACAAGGTTTCGAGCATCGCTACATTTCTGATTTTGATGTATTCATTTTTCTCGAATTGTAAGGTGCTGATTATCAGGTTAATTTCATTGGGCGTGAGTACATGCGGGATTTTGCGGTCCAATCGCGGAGTTTCCAAGAGTGCTGCCGGGCTTTCATCCAACAAATCCTCCACCATCAAATATTTGAAAAACGCCTTCAAACCTGAAATCACACGCGCCTGCGAGCGAGGGTGCAAACCTAATTCATTTACATAATGTATAAATTCTTGTAAATGTGTAAGTTCAATTTCTTTATAATTCAATTCGTATTCGCGGAGTGCGAGAAATTCCACAAATTTACCTACATCACGCAAATACGCTTCTATCGAATTTTCCGATAAAGAACGCTCCAACATGAGATAGTCTTGAAAACCCTTGATGTAAGATTGCCACATCTTTAAATGAGTGAATGATTTTTGATTTGGAATTTTTGATTGAAATATTTTGCTAAATTAAGCATTTTTTATCATTCAAAATTTTTCATTACTCTACATGAGAAAAATTATTTCTGATAATGTAATACTTATTTTTGCCACGAATGCACTAATTATTTCAAGGGAATTATCAATAAATTCGTAAAAAAAATTAGTGCATTCGTGGCTTACATTATGATTTTAAAATTTTCTCATGTAGAGTATTAAATTATTTTAAATTATAAATCTTGTTAAAAATAAATTAATTATAAATATTATTTTACGAAAATTAATATTCAATGAAATAAAAATCCAAGAAAATTTAATTTTCAATTTAAAAGCAAGAATAAAAATAACATCTATTTCGCATTAAACATTATTTAATACTTATTTTTACAAAATTATTGAATACCCTACTAACTTAAATTATGAATAAACCAACCATATTAGTCACCAACGATGATGGCATTACCGCACCGGGCATTCGCGCATTAGTAGAAGCGGTCAAAGATTTCGGAAAAGTAGTCGTCGTAGCCCCCGACAGCCCACAGTCCGGTCAGGGACATGCCCTCACGCTCAATGCCCCGCTACGCCTCCGAAAAGTCAATATATTTGAAGACATTGAAGCCTACGAATGTAGCGGTACGCCCGTTGATTGTGTCAAATTGGCAAAGGATGTCGTACTCGAAAATCGTGCGGCAGATATTTGTGTTTCGGGCATCAATCACGGCTCCAATGCCTCCATCAATATCATTTATTCCGGCACAGTATCGGCAGCGATGGAAGCCTCACTCGAAGGCATTAATTCTATTGGTTTTTCACTGCTGGATTATGCCTACGATGCCAATTTTGAACCTGCTAAAAAATATATCCGCCAATTGGTGCGTTATGTGCTGGATAATGGTTTGGAAAAGACCAAACTCCTCAATGTCAACATCCCTGACCTACCCGAAGCCGAGATAAAAGGCATCAAAATCTGTCGTCAAGCCAATGCCAACTGGGTCGAAGAATTTGTCCACGCCAAAGACCCGCATGGGCGAGAATACTACTGGCTCGCAGGCAAATTTGTCAATCCCGATACCGGCACAGATACAGATATTTGGGCATTGGAAAACGGGTATGTTTCAGTCGTCCCGTCGCAGCACGACCTGACGGCTTATGAGGCAATTGACAAACTAAAAGGTAAACTATAACGCTGTTCAATCCCGGCGGCGCAAAACATAGAACGACGAACACAAAACAAAGAACAAATGAATAGAGATTCCATACTTTTCGGCATATTGACGGGTTTTGCCGTACCTTTCGTTTTTTATGCTATCTTATTGATTATCAATGATTTTGTATACGATATGGATATAATTCCTTTGCCACGCGGTCAAAAATTTCAATTCAGCGAAAAACTACTCATGACCATCGCCATTTGTGCGAATATTATTCCCTTTCAATTTTTCAGAAAACGCTATATGGATACTGCCATGCGCGGCGTGATGTTTCCGACACTCGCCTACGTGGGCTATTGGATTTACAAACATTACGACCAACTTGGGTTTTAATGAGTGAGTGAATGAGTGAATGAATGAGAATCATTTTTGATTGATTTTTCGCGTAGCGAAAAACTTGCCTTCAAACTTAATCTTGAACTTAGACTTGAACTTAAAATGTTACATCATTGCGGGAGAGGCTTCGGGCGATTTGCATGCGGCTAATCTGATGAATGCCTTGCAGCAGCAACATACTCAAATCGAATTTCGTGTATGGGGCGGCGATCTGATGCAAAGTGCCGGAGGCGAATTGGTGAAGCATTATCGCGACTTGGCTTTTATGGGTTTTCTGGAAGTCGCTAAAAATATTCGTACTATTCTGAATAATCTCAAATTTTGCAAACAAGACATCAGCCAATACCAACCGGATATACTGATTTTGGTGGATTATCCGGGCTTCAATCTGCGGATTGCGGAATGGGCGCAGCGGGAAGGGATTCGGGTGTTTTACTACATTTCACCGCAAATATGGGCTTGGAAAGAAGGGCGCGTCGAGCGTATCCGGCGAGATGTGGAACGCATGTTTGTGATACTGCCTTTTGAGAAAGATTTTTATAAAAAACATGATGTGGAGGTAGATTTTGTGGGGCATCCTTTGTTGGATGTGGTTGTGTCGTCTGACACCTCAATGGTGTCCGACGACTCTGGACGGTCTCCGCATAAGTCGTCGGACACTTTTGAAGTGTCAGACGACAGAGCTATTATTGCCCTCCTCCCCGGCAGTCGCCAACAAGAAATTAAACGAATGTTGAGCCTGATGTTGGAGGTAGTGCCACAGTTTGAGGGCTATCGTTTTGTGATTGCAGGTGCGCCGGGTGTGGCGCAGGAAGTGTATGAGCCGTTTTTAAATAACAAAGTACAACTTCTTGAAAATCAGACTTATAATTTGCTTAAAAAAAGTACCGCAGCCCTCGTAACATCGGGAACGGCTACGCTCGAAACGGCATTATTTGGCGTACCGCAGGTGGTGTGTTATCGTGGGAATGCCTTGTCTTACCAAATTGCAAAGCGATTGGTAAAAGTGGATTATATTTCTTTGGTCAATTTAATTTGTGAGAAAGAAGTAGTCAAAGAATTGATTCAAGATGATTTGACTGTGGAGAATATTGTCCGCGAATTATCGGCAATTTTAAGCCCAAAAAAATACCACGAAATACAAGCCAATTACAAGGTTTTGCGGAAAAAATTAGGTGGGAAAGGCGCATCAGAAAGGGCTGCACGACTGATGCTTGAATATTTAAAAATATCTGATTGTAACGGATTGCGTTGGTGATGTAATTTAAATTGGAAGATAAACCCCGTCATTCGTCGGGACAAGCCTAAGTCGTCGGACATTTTCAAAATGTCAGACGACAACATTTCCTCATTATTTATTTAAAATGACCCCGATAGCTATCGGGGTACAAAATAAAAATAAAACAATTTATTAATAATCGTTCAAATTAAATTGTAAATTCGTCTCGTCTGACATTTTGAAAATGTCCGACGAGTAAGGTTCGCAAAATTCTGAAAATCAGCATATTAAATGCTATCATGTTTTTACTAACGCAAAACGTTACAATCAGAAAAATATAATGCCAGACCGCCTCGCTGTCAGGAGTCAGATAATTTCTGATTTCTGACAAAGAGGCGGTCTGACATATGAATAAAAATCACTTCTTCTTCTTCTTTTTAGCAGGCGATTTTTTCTTCTTCTTTTTCTCATCGAATGCAGAAGCATCTTGCGACAAAACAATCGCCTTGATTTGCTCTAAGCTCATTGCTTTTGCCTCTTCGGATGTCATGCGTTTGCCATCGGGATGGCGGAGGTCATATTTATTTTTGCCATGCTTGATGAGTGGTCCCCAACGTGCATTTTGTACCGATAGTTTGAGTTCATCTTCCCAATTGTGGATGTAGCGATTCGCCTCTTTTTCGATTTTGGCTTTGATGAGTGTATGTGCCTCTTCGGTAGAAAGCATTTCGGGGTCGTATCGCTTGGGAATGTTGATAAACATATCGTTCCATTTCAAAAACGGACCAAAACGCCCCTTGCCGCGTGTGTAGGGGATGTTCTGATATTCGCCTTCAGGCGCGTCTTCTTTGCGCTTGATTTCGATAAGTTGGATGGCGCGTTCCATCGTCACTTTTAGCGGGTCTTCCTCGCGCGGAATAGAGATAAATTTTTCGTCAAACTTGACATAAGGACCAAAACGCCCACGACCTATGATGACTTCTTTATCTTCGTAATTACCAAGATTCTTAGGCAGTTGGAAAAGGTCGAGTACATCATCCAATTCCACTTTCGACATGGCTTGGTCGGGCTTGAGATTGGCATAGCGGGGCTTTTCGTCTTCGGCGAGTTCGTCGGGTGCGCCGATTTGTACGACAGGTCCGTTGCGCGAAAGACGGACGAGAACAGTTCTGCCAGATTCCGGGTCTTTTCCGAGTATGCGCTCACCTGTTACGCGCTCGGCTATTTCGAGTGTTTGTTCTACATCTTTGTGAAATGGTTTGTAAAAACGGTCAATCATTTCGCGCCATTTCTCTTGTCCTTCGGCGATTTCATCAAATTTTTCCTCAATATTCGCGGTGAATTTGTAGTCCATGATATTGTCAAAATAATTCGACAGAAAATCAGTAACCAACATCCCTGTATCACTCGGATAAAGTTTATTTTTCTCCGCGCCTGTAATTTCACTTTGAATGACCTTATTTACATTATCATCTTTCAGCGTATAGACATTATACTTGCGTTCTTTGCCTTCGCGTGGGTCTTTGAGGATATAACCGCGTTTTTTTTCTGTAATTTTGGTAATCGTAGGTGCGTAAGTCGAAGGACGACCAATGCCCATTTCCTCCATTTTTTTGACCAGACTCGCCTCCGTATATCGTGCAGGCGGGCGTGTAAATCTTTCAATCGCGGTCATCTCATATAGCTCAAGTACCTGCCCGATGCTAAGTGGTGGCAGGATGCCTTTTGTAGCACCGCCTTCCTCATCTTCCTCATCGGTAGATTCGAGATAAACTTTGAGAAAACCATCAAACTTAATGACCTCACCATTAGCCACCAAACGCGCATCAGGCACAGTCGAAACTTCGATGGCTACTTTTGTTCTTTCCAATTGAGCATCAGACATTTGTGAGGCAATGGCACGCTTCCAAATAAGTTCGTAAAGGCGTTGTTGGTCGCGGTTGGCACCGGCGGTAGGTTGGGCAAAATTGGTCGGGCGGATGGCTTCGTGTGCCTCCTGTGCCGACGATGATTTCTTTTTGTAACGACGAGTGTGTTGGTATTTTTCGCCGTATTTTTTGGTGATTTCGGCGGCGGCAGCTTGCAGGGCAGTTTCGCTCAAATTGGTAGAATCAGTACGCATGTAGCTGATAAAACCTGCTTCGTAGAGGCGTTGTGCCACCGTCATAGTACGACTGACCGAAAAGCCCAATTTGCGGCTCGCTTCCTGCTGCAAGGTAGAGGTGATAAAAGGTGCAGCAGGGGTGCGTTTGGCGGGTTTTACGTCTATTTTTCCTACCATAAATGTTGCGCCGACACATTTATTGAGAAAATCGGCGGCATCACTTTCCTGCTCAAATCGTGCGGGCATTTCGGCTTTCAGATTGACCAATTTGCCTTGTGCATTTTTGACTTTGAAAATAGCGGATACCTTATAAAAAGCTGTCACCTTGAAATTTTCAATATCTTGCTCACGCTCTACGATTAATTTGACGGCTACCGATTGTACACGCCCCGCAGAGAGTCCGAATTTCATTTTTTTCCACAAAAGACCGGACAATTCAAAGCCTACAAGTCGGTCAAGTATGCGTCGAGCCTGCTGTGCATCCACCAAATCCAAGTCCACTGTTCGGGGCGATTCGATGGCTTTTTGCAAAGCGGGTTTCGTAATTTCGCGGAAAACGATGCGCTTGGTAGTGCGCTCATCCAAGCCCAATACTTTGCACAAGTGCCACGAAATAGCTTCTCCTTCGCGATCCTCATCCGTTGCGAGCCAAACCTCGTCTACTTTCTTGACCGAGCTAATTAAGTCATTGACTACCCGTTGTTTATCTTCCGGAATGATGTATTGAGGTTCGTATCCCTTTTCGATATCAACAGCATTATCGCCCTTTGATAAATCGCGTATATGTCCGAAGCTGGACTTGACAGAAAAATCCTTTCCCAAGTATTTTTCGATGGTTTTTGCCTTTGCAGGTGACTCTACTATGAGTAAATTTTTAGCCATATCGTTCTAATTCGGATTGTAGCCTATGGCTTACGTTTTTTTACATCCGTAAACTGTAATTTGCAACCCGCGTTTATTTTGACAAGATGCAAAAGTAAAAAACTTTTCAAATTGTCACTTGTTTTTCTTCGTTCATTTAGACACCTCTTAGATTGGATGTAACGTATAGTGTTGGAAAAAAGTTTAGGAATTGTCACTACTCGTCTATTTTTGCATCAACAAAAACTCGTCTGAAAAATCCGTTTGAACTGTTCCTCCTCTAAAGAAAAGGCAAGGTTTTCATCAGTATTTAAATCGTTGGACAATTCTGTCGGCGCGTGATGTACAAATTATTGAATGTGTCAAAACCCACCGCGAAGATTACCCTCGCATGGGCACACGTTCGATGCGTGTGATGATGTGCTGTGACGAACAGGAGCGTGAACTACTACGGGGAGTAGGCAAACATAAGTTTGAAAAACTGTTGATGAACACATTCTCAATTATAAAAGCGTTTGTAGATATTAGACTTTGGACAGAGGAAATTGGGTAATTTGGAAATTCGGTAATCCCGATAACTATCGGGACTTTTTTAGAGTTTTATATAAAAAAATTAATAAACTATTTTATTTTAGTAATAAAAACATTCAATTGATTATCAATGAGTTACAATATTAAGCCTAATTTCCCAGTTACCTAATTCCCATTTTGTCCAAAGTCCAAGTAGATACATTTTTCGTATAAAAACACAAAATTGGTGTCACAAAACCGTTACTACAATCGTGAAACAGAGTCTTTTATATCAATACTTAATGTTGAAATGCTTGAATAATACAGTGCTTTGTCGTATCATATCATTTACTCATGTATTTATTTTTTGGCAAAAACATTGCGTAGTTTCAATTAATCCTATAAATTTGGCATTGGAATCTCAGAAATAAAGATTTTGTCGACAAACAAATTTTTAATTTTTAAAGTGCTTTAATTATGAAATTAAAAGTAACCTTAATGATGCTGTTTGTAGCAGCGTTTAGCTTAGGGGCATATGCACAAGCATGTTGTACAGGGGCGAGTATTTCTTACCCAAATGGTGCAACTACAATTGCATATACACCGGCAGTTACAACTACTACATCCACTAGTACGATTGGCTATGTAGGCGACCCTAACGTGGTCTCTATGGGTACAACAACGTACAGTGCGCCATCTACCACGATAGGTACTTACCAAGGCGAATACGCCTCGTCAGGACCTTTTTACGCAGCGAGAAGCTGCTGTCAGGGAGGTACAGGTACTACTTACCCAACAGGTAATACGGCTACCGTAACTACTTATGGTACAACAACTACCGATTATGGCATAGGTGCAGGTGATCCGAATGTGATTTACACGACAGGTGTTACAACAAGTATTGCACCGGCTACTGTTATTACTTCGGATGTAGGTAATAGTTGCTGTGGCGGTCCGGGTATTACTTATCCGGGAAGTACAGGTTCTTACTAAGATTGATAATTAATGTTGAATATAAAATTCAATAATTATTTTCAATACAAGAAAAAAAGGCGTTCTGATTTCAGAACGCCTTTTGTATTTTTATGATGTGTCCGTTGAAGAATTTTTTGCGAAGCAAAATAATTAATCAAAAATTCTCTCATCCCATTTCTGCCACGACTTCTTTCACTTCCGGCACCATACGTTTGAGCATGCCTTCGATACCTGCTTTGAGCGTCACAGTCGAAGAAGGACATCCGCTACATGAGCCTTGCATGACCACATTCACCACGCCGTCGCGGAAAGATTTGAATTCGATATTGCCGCCGTCCATTTCTACAGCAGGTTTTACGTAGGTGTCTATCAATTCTTTGATTTTCTGGGCTTGTTCGGGATTGTCGCCGCTATGTTCAGCCATATTTTTGGCTTCTATCTCGCGCTTAACTTCTTCA
Source organism: uncultured Saprospiraceae bacterium (assembly GCA_937967535.1). GTDB lineage: Bacteria > Bacteroidota > Bacteroidia > Chitinophagales > Saprospiraceae > JAHDEO01. The sequence goes on along the minus strand of CALCMV010000325.1, from coordinate 959 downwards.
AATCCTTCACTGATAATCGCCTTATCTTCTTGCACATAATTTTTGATAAACTCCTTGATATTCAACATGATGTCTTCCCATGCGTAGTTGAATTCTTTGGTAATTGTCACAAAATTATTGGCAATATACACGCCTTTTACAAAGGGAAATTCAAACAATTCTGTTGCAAGTGGCGACCATTCTTTTGCCAATGCTTCTTCCCGAAAATCTGCCGTATTATTCGCATACAACATACGATTGGTCACAAATTTAAGGGATTCGGGATTTGGAGTTTGCTCGGTATAGAGCATCACAGGTCCTTTTACTATTGTTGACATATTTGTTAGTCGATGGTCAATAGTTCATAGTTCGCTTATTCTTCTATGAACTATTGACTTAATTCTTATTTAGATTCTTTCTACAAAGGTAACATTTTTTTGTTAGAAATGGTTTTTGAGCTTTTTTGACGTTTTTATTTTTTTTTGCAAAAAACATAACTTTAACATTTATAATTTATTATTTTTTGCATATTTTTTATGTGATAATATAAAATCATATTACTTTTATGGCGAAATACAGAAATACAAAGGAGTTTAGCCGCAACTTTCCTTCAAGCACCCGTTTTATTCACATTTCTTTTCTGTGGTTGGTCTCCGTTCATCTCATTGAATGATTCATATCTCTACATGCACGTATGAATCCAAAAACTATTTTTTACTATGAAAAAACTGATATTACTAATTGTTTTAGTTACAGTTACTATCCACTCAAAAGCAACGATTATTTTTCCCCCTGCCGATTTAGCAGAAATGGCGTACAATTCTGACCTTGTGATTTACGCCAAAGCAGAATCCCACCAAAATGGAAATGTTTACATCAATAATTTCAGAGTGCTTGAAGTCATCAAAGGCGATGTCGGCAAGAATGATATTGTGGCGGTGGAAGAATATAGTGCTGAAATCAATGGAAGACCTACAGTC
>CALCMV010000324.1 GCA_937967535.1 uncultured Saprospiraceae bacterium | reverse complement strand
ATATTTAATCCGCGAAAAAGGCTATTCTAAAAACAGGATTCAGGTAGAGCGATTATTTACGGTCAATACGCGCCGCAAACGCTGTGATATTCTCATTTTTGATGAAGATACGAAGCCTTATTTGCTCGTCGAATGTAAGTCTGCAAAAATTGAGATTACCCAAGCCACCTTCGACCAAATCGCACAATACAATCTGGAACTTAATGTCCCTTACCTACTCTTAACCAATGGATTAACGACTTACTGTTGCCGTATGAATCACGAAGCGGAGACTTATGACTTTCTGGAGAAAGTACCGTAACACAGACATTCCTGTCTGTACTTTACAGACGCGAGACAAACGCGATTTTTTATTTTTTTTATGGGAAAAAAACTTGCTCCTAACCTTGCTCAAAAAACACAAGATCACCACATTAACAACATGTTCGGGTACTATCGCTTCATTTCCCCATCAAAGAAATATTCAACATTACACCTTGCCAAAAGCATACTTCATCTATCACCTTGCTTTCTTTTTAAAGTTTCATAATCAACCATCGAATATTCCCAAACATTCCCAGAACTCGCAACTCAATCAACCCAATCAACCCAATCAACCCAATCAACCCAATAAACTCAATCAACCCAATCAACCCAATCAACTCAATCAACCAAATCAACTCAATCAACCCAATCAACTCAATCAACTCAATCAACCAAATCAACTCAATCAACTCAATAAACCCAATAAACCCAATCAACTCAATAAACCTTCCCACGTCGCAAAACAATCCAAATCACCACAGGCGCACCAAGCAGCGAAGTCACCGCATTAATCGGCAAAGTTTGCTCAAAAAACGGTAATTTCGACACCATATCACAAGCCAACATCACCGCAATACCCACCAAAATAGTTGCCGGAATTAGCAGCCGATGTTGTTGCGTCCGAAAACCCATCCGTGCAAGGTGTGGCACAGCAATACCCACAAATGCCACCGGTCCGCAAAATGCCGTAATCGAACCCGCCATAATCGCCGTTGCCAAAATAATATGTTTGCGAATCCCTCGCGTATGTACGCCCATGCTACGCGCATAATCCTCGCCGATGAGTAGCGCATTAAGGGGTTTGATGAGTAAAAATGTCCAGATTGTACCAATCGCGGTAAGCGGTAGCAAAGCCCGAAGTTCCGACCAAGTCACGCCACTCAGATTGCCGAAACTCCAGAGAACGAAGCGTTTAAGCGCTTCTTGTCCGCTATAATATTGCAGCACCGTCACCACCGCGCTCACCACACTGCCAAACATCAAACCGACGATGAGCAGCGTTGCGACATCTTCCACACGCCGCGCCACGAGCAACACCAATGCCAGTACCAATGCTGCCCCCGCCATCGCAAATCCCACCAAAGTCCATTGGTGAAAAGGATTGAGCGAAGCCGCGATACCCAAACTTCCCGCCGTCAATATCAACAAAGCCACCCCAAGCCCGGCCCCCGAACTAATGCCCAAAACAAAAGGACCCGCAATCGGATTCCGAAAAAGCGTCTGCATCAACAAGCCACTCAAGGACAAGCCCACACCCGCACATACCGCCGTCAATGCACCCGGCAAACGGAAGTTAAGCACGATATTTTGCCAAGTACTTTTGGTCGGTTCACCGCCCGTAAGTGTCGTTAATATATCGGAAAAGGGGATAGCCACAGACCCCAAAGCAATATCCAAAATGAAAAGGATAAGGCAGGAAATGATGAGTATGCTAAATAGTAAAATTGGCGACTTCACGCGGCGAAATTACGAATTATAAACGCGATTTCCTCATGTAGGGTCAGGTCGCGACCTGACCCTACATGAGGAAATCGCGTTTATAATTCGTAATTTCGCCGCGTGAAGTCGCCAATTTTACTATTTAGCATACTCATCATTTCCTGCCTTATCCTTTTCATTTTGGATATTGCTTTGGGGTCTGTGGCTATCCCCTTTTCCGATATATTAACGACACTTACGGGCGGTGAACCGACCAAAAGTACTTGGCAAAATATCGTGCTTAACTTCCGTTTGCCGGGTGCATTGACGGCGGTATGTGCGGGTGTGGGCTTGTCCTTGAGTGGCTTGTTGATGCAGACGCTTTTTCGGAATCCGATTGCGGGTCCTTTTGTTTTGGGCATTAGTTCGGGGGCCGGGCTTGGGGTGGCTTTGTTGATATTGACGGCGGGAAGTTTGGGTATCGCGGCTTCGCTCAATCCTTTTCACCAATGGACTTTGGTGGGATTTGCGATGGCGGGGGCAGCATTGGTACTGGCATTGGTGTTGCTCGTGGCGCGGCGTGTGGAAGATGTCGCAACGCTGCTCATCGTCGGTTTGATGTTTGGCAGTGTGGTGAGCGCGGTGGTGACGGTGCTGCAATATTATAGCGGACAAGAAGCGCTTAAACGCTTCGTTCTCTGGAGTTTCGGCAATCTGAGTGGCGTGACTTGGTCGGAACTTCGGGCTTTGCTACCGCTTACCGCGATTGGTACAATCTGGACATTTTTACTCATCAAACCCCTTAATGCGCTACTCATCGGCGAGGATTATGCGCGTAGCATGGGCGTACATACGCGAGGGATTCGCAAACATATTATTTTGGCAACGGCGATTATGGCGGGTTCGATTACGGCATTTTGCGGACCGGTGGCATTTGTGGGTATTGCTGTGCCACACCTTGCACGGATGGGTTTTCGGACGCAACAACATCGGCTGCTAATTCCGGCAACTATTTTGGTGGGTATTGCGGTGATGTTGGCTTGTGATATGGTGTCGAAATTACCGTTTTTTGAGCAAACTTTGCCGATTAATGCGGTGACTTCGCTGCTTGGTGCGCCTGTGGTGATTTGGATTGTTTTGCGACGTGGGAAGGTTTATTGAGTTGATTGGGTTTATTGGGTTTATTGAGTTGATTGAGTTGATTTGGTTGATTGAGTTGATTGAGTTGATTGGGTTGATTGAGTTGATTTGGTTGATTGAGTTGATTGGGTTGATTGGGTTGATTGAGTTTATTGGGTTGATTGGGTTGATTGGGTTGATTGGGTTGATTGAGTTGCGAGTTCTGGGAATGTTTGGGAATATTCGATGGTTGATTATGAAACTTTAAAAAGAAAGCAAGGTGATAGATGAAGTATGCTTTTGGCAAGGTGTAATGTTGAATATTTCTTTGATGGGGAAATGAAGCGATAGTACCCGAACATGTTGTTAATGTGGTGATCTTGTGTTTTTTGAGCAAGGTTAGGAGCAAGTTTTTTTCCCATAAAAAAAATAAAAAATCGCGTTTGTCTCGCGTCTGTAAAGTACAGACAGGAATGTCTGTGTTACGGTACTTTCTCCAGAAAGTCATAAGTCTCCGCTTCGTGATTCATACGGCAACAGTAAGTCGTTAATCCATTGGTTAAGAGTAGGTAAGGGACATTAAGTTCCAGATTGTATTGTGCGATTTGGTCGAAGGTGGCTTGGGTAATCTCAATTTTTGCAGACTTACATTCGACGAGCAAATAAGGCTTCGTATCTTCATCAAAAATGAGAATATCACAGCGTTTGCGGCGCGTATTGACCGTAAATAATCGCTCTACCTGAATCCTGTTTTTAGAATAGCCTTTTTCGCGGATTAAATAT
>CALCMV010000323.1 GCA_937967535.1 uncultured Saprospiraceae bacterium | reverse complement strand
CATAAAAAAAATCTCCTGATTTGTAGGGACAGGGCATGCCCTGTCCCTACAAATCAGGAGATTTTTTTTGAGGTGAGATGACAGGCATCTCAAAAATGCCTGTCATCTACTTGCTGCCTTTTTGTGCTATTTGACAATAAGTTTCCCTGTGGCTAATTGCTGTTTTTCGTCCATCAGGCGGAATACATAGACGCCCGGTGTGAGGTTATTGCGTTTCATGATGAGGTGCTGTTGATGGGTAGATTGTTGTTGGAGAACTTCACGTCCCATCATATCATATACGCTTAGGTTGAGTTCTTTTAGGGCTTCGCCTTTTATTTCAAATCGCGTATATTCATCAAATGGATTTGGGAAAACATTGACCAAAATACCCGCTTCCTCCACTTCCGGTGGTGTAATAACGGATGTAATAATGCCCATAAAATCCTCTCCGATGGTGTGAAAGACTTCATTCGTAATTATTGGTTCATTAAAGTCGAAATATATCGCTGCGTCATTCATAATGTGTGTGCCAATGGGGTTATTTTGTTTTTGCTCTATATTAAATTTGATGAAACCATGAGATGCTGCTTCGTTGATATTGCTGTCGGGTAGCATGATATTTTCAAAATGGAAGACTGCTATATTTGAGCTATCAATATCGTAACGGTAATCGTGGCTCGCAACGCCCGGGCGCAAGGTTTCAATATTCAAATGTGGGCTAATGGTATCGCGTATGACAATATTGAAAGCAGTATCCGTACCCGTATTTTGAAATCGGATAAGATACTCTAAATCAGTACTATCCGTAATGAAATGAGGCGCACCATAGCCCACCGGAAAGGCTTGCTTGTCATTAGGGTCATACGAACCTATATTTTCCTGACAATCAATGGATACGAAAGCGTTGCCTTCGTCTAAGAGGAAATAATTGACAAAACCCACGCTGATTTCACCGTCATCACTTGTACCGCAACCTTCTACGAAAACGGAGGGCATACTGTTGCCGGGATGTCCGGGAGATTGCTCGGCTTCGAGGCGGTGGAAGAGCCCGTTGGCTGTTTTGTAAAATATCCTACTGTCGCCGCTATTGAGTTTAAAATTAGTACGTTCATAAGTCAAATCTTCTTCGATAACCATGTATTCCAGTGAGTCTGACATATCACCTGTACCCACATTTTCGATTTTAAATTCTATGGAATCACCCAAACATTGTGCATCGACTTCGATACTTGCGCCATCCCAAAGCGGCAAGGCAGATGTACAAATCGAATCGGGGTAAATGTGTGCCTCCACACAATGCGTCTGCCCGATTTCGGTGGAGTCACAATCTACATAAACGTCAATTCGGAAATTGCCACATTCGCCTATATCCACATTTCCTAAATCAAATGAGTACAAATTTTCGCCCAAATGAATGCCTTCAATTGTGGAGCTTTGATAGGTAAAATACGGGTCAAGCTGAACTTCTATATAGGCATTTTCGGCTAATATCGTACCTGAATTGCAGTAGCGAACATAGTAATTGGAATCAAAGCAACGACGAACAAAAGGGGCAGTAACATCTACTTCTAATAATGGACAAAATGTGTTTGTACTTGCCCCCAAATCAACCCTGGCGCGTATGTTTTCTGCATTCAATTCTGCGGTATTGCTCTCAAAGCATACATCTTCCCATAGCGAATTGGGAGGAATAGCTGTCACGGTGTATATCCCGGTATCTACGGGGGTAATATATTTGCCGTTGTAGGTGTAGGCATAGCGAATATCTTGTGCGTTTTCGACCTTGATAATCCAATTGTTTAAATCTTGTTCGATACTGTCTTGAAGGCAGTTGCCATCACTATCCATAAAAATATTGCCCTCTACGGCATACTCCCACACGGAAGCACAACCATCCATGATTTCCTCTACGGAGTTGCAACCTTCTGCATTGCCATATATATATTCTATCGGACCTCCTTCAAGTAAATGGTAGCAAACGCTTAATATCGAACAATTTGTTAGTAGTGGATTACTCTCCAACCACAAACCACCTCCAATGTCTTCGACATTTTCTAAACCCGCTAATGAGGTCAATCCGTTATTATTGGTGATAGCCATATCTCCTTCTATGTGGATAAGGCTTTCCAAGCCTGCCATTGTGGTCAAACTACTACAGCCGGCTATAGACAAGTCTGATACTGTACTAAGGCTATTCAGTCCCTCCAAAGTCGTTAGGGCATTATTCCAGAATATCATCAAATCGCCTCCTACAGAATTAAGGTTTTCGAGACCTGATAGTGCAACTAAGCTCTGATTATTAGTTATACTAAAATAATCCTGAACCATACTAAGGTTTTCCAATCCCTCTAAAGTGGTCAGGCTATTATTGTACTGTATCGTTAGGTTTCCTTCTACCGTACTAAGTCCCTCCAAGCCGATGATTGAGCTCAGGCTGTCGTTATGCTCTATCAATAAATTTTGGCTTCCCATTGAGTTAAGATTTTCTACGCCTTCCAATGTGGTCAAGTTATCATTATAGGTTATTCTCGCCCCATTTACTTGTGTTAAGCTACCAAGACCTGTTAGATTATTTAGGTTGTCATTCATGGTGATATTTAAGATTGTTCCTACGTATTCGAGGCTTTCTAAGCCATTCATTGTTGTTAGATTGTCATTATGCTGAATTAATAATAAATTTGCTACCGAAGTGATATTGTGCAAACCATTTAAAGTGTTCAGGCTATCGTTGTTTCTTATCACCAAATTACCGATAACGTTAGTAATATTTGACAAAGGACTTAAATCATAAATAGGCGTGTTAGAGTTATTGTCAATTGTCAAATTAGCGGGAAACTCTGTACAATTAGGAAAGTTCACAGCAAAATCTTCCACTTGTTGTTGTGAATGTAGTGTGACATCACCCCAAGGGCATTGTGCAGATATAGGGGGCATCATTAGTGTAAAAACTGTTAAAGTCAGTATTATATAATTTTTCATTGTAACATGATTTTAAGCGTTAAGAATTTCATTACGATACAAAAGTCCGCTATTCGATTTACAGATACAAAAACATTTTTTTAAATTTGTAGATATTAATTTATTACATTTTTTTATAAGAAACTGATTATGAATTTATTAAAATGTTTTTTGTAAAAATTTTATTGTATTTTTTGCATGAAAAAAAGTCGATTAATGGAGGTTTTGCGGTCATTTTCGGAGCGTGATATGCGGCAATTCGGCAAATACCTCGCTTCGCCTTACCTAAATACACAGGAGGACGCAACAAGGCTTTGCCAATATATCATCACTGCATTACGGCGAAATGATGACGCGGCATTGGACAAAAAAAAGGCATATCAAGCGATATTTGCGAAGCAAGCCTACAAGGATATTGACATGCGGCTGCTGATGTCTGCGCTGCTCAAACAAGCGGAGCGTTTTCTGGCAATGGAAAAATATCGCAGCGACCAGACGACTGTCGAAGCCTACCTTGCCCAAGCCTACCGTGAGCGCAAACTCGCCAAATCATTTCAACGCACCCTCAAAAATGCCCGTAGCCGTCAGCAAAAAAAGCCCATGCACGATGCTCATACACAATATCGTGCATCGTTATTATATGCAGAGGAATATCTTTTTTCATTGCAGGAAAATCGTCAGGTAGAACGCGACTTACAAACATGGCACGATGCTTTTAATCACTTTTTTATTGCGGAGACTTTACGGCAGACCTGCGTTCTGCTTACACACGAGCGAGTAGCTGAAAAAGACTATGATTTTTTGCTGTTGACAGATATTTTAAAGCAGATAGAAAGCCGTGCAGATTTATTGGAAATTCCCGCGATTAACCTTTATTATCACATCTATCATACCTTAATTGGTGGGCAGTATGAGGAGCATTTTGGTCAGCTCAAAGCCGGAATTATCAAATATGGCGCAGGTTTTCCGCAGGCAGAATTAAGAGAAATTTATACCCACGCGATTAATCATTGTATTCGTCGTAGAAATAAGACGAAAGATGTATTTTTTTTGCATGAATTATTCGATTTGTACCAAGTAGGCTTAGAGCAGGATGCTTTTTTGGAGGATGGTTTTTTGTCGCGCTGGACTTACAAAAATATTGTGGCAGCAGGTCTGATGTTAGAGGAATTTGAGTGGGTAGAACGTTTTATTTATGACTATGAATCAAGGCTTGAAAAGAAGTATCGTAGGGATAGCTTCACCTACAACCTTGCCCTTTTGTGTCATGCCACCAAACAATACGACAGAGCCATTTCAGAACTCAACCAAGTGAAATTCAATGATGTATTTCTCAATCTGAATGCAAGGAATCTACTATTGAGAATTTACCTTGAGCTGAGGGAGTACGAAGTCCTCGAAGCGCATCTCAATAGTTTTGAGGTGTTCATTCGCCGAAAAAACATCGCAAACCCACGTCGTGCTAATTATTTGAATATCATAAAATTATCCCGAAAAATAATACAAGTCAATCCGCATGATAAGGCTGCAAAAGCAGCTTTGAGGAAGGAAATTGAAGGAGAGAAAAATCCTTCTACGCGAGCGTTTTTGTTGGAGATATTGAAATGAAAAAGGAATAGCTTGGGGTGTTTACAAATCGAAATTGAGTGTTTTTTATAGGCAAGCTATACTTTTTATACTGTGACTTCACTACGTTTCAATGCTTTGGAAGCATAAGCAAAATTCCAAATCATCGTGATGGGGGTTACCATGAAAAATTTGGAAAATTGTATGATGAGTTGTTTGAGAGTAGTTCCTCCTTATTGCTGCCGAAGACTACTATCCATAAAAAGCCTGTCGCATTTCGACCAAAATTTGGTTGGCACGTTTGCGGTCGGGTTTTTCTTGTAGTGGGCTGTTTTCCCATGCAGATTCTACTTGCTGCATTTTCGCTTCAGCACGGGCAATGAGATTGTCATAATCATGCTCGCCGCGTCGAATAGAAAGCAACTCCTCACGGTTCGGGCGACGCACAAGGATTTTGCCCTGCGACAAAATCTCCTCTGCCATATCCAATAAGCGAAAAGTGTGCATTAAGTTTTTAGAGTCGTAATTTTTGCCATGTTCGATATTGGTGGCGTATCGGGCATCGTTGCGCTTTTCTACCCACTCCCAATAATCGCGATAGTCTTTGCAATATTTTACGTAGCCATCCTCATTGAAGTGCATCGTGGCTACAGGCTGTTCCTCTTTTGGTATGCTGCTGAGTACGACTTTTGTAGAGGCATCTTTACGGGCAATACCGCGATACTTCAGCGTCGGGTCAGTATTGTGAAACAGCGCGTAAGTATCCTTGAAATGCGGAATATTTACCAAGCCGCAATCCTCCTGTCGGTAATCGCGCATATCCAACCATTTCATTAGCGGCATAGCACCCTGACCATGCTGTATATAACAAAATTCGAGGATAGATTTGCGGCGTTCACTCACCGGATTGACGATTTTTTTGTTCAATCCCCGTGCCTTATGTATCTGTGCGAGGGCATAACCACCAAAGGTGTTTTTGCATTGTTTGGAGAGAAATATTTCGGGCAGCAATCGGTCAATAATCGGATGTTTGGTCAATATTTTATCTTCAGGTGTTGCCAATAATTCGAGAATATTCGGGTTGTTTTTTACCAATAAATGAATGAATCGTCCCAATTCGTAATATACAATATCATTCTTCTTATCTGCCACTTGTTCTACATAATTCAGACCGTAGATATGTGCTTTCGGCAATATAAATACCCCGCGAATATCGGTGTCGGACTGCGGCGTGTCCAAGCCATATGCTTTGCTGCCCGATATACATTCGAGAATAATGAGCTTCTGGTCTTTTAAATCTTTTATCTGCATTGTGTCGTGGTTTTGTGGTATTTTATAGTGTGTTTGCCAATTTTGAATTTGAATAATGGAAAATATTTAATTCAGAGCAAACGAAAAGCCGTTTTTGTAATTGAATTTAAATTGAAGGATAAACGTGAGTCGTCGGACATTTTTGAAATGTCCAACGACAATATTTTTGTATTATTTTTTCAAAATCAAATTATTATATAGTTTAAATATTTTAATTTATAAAAAAATAATTCAAATTAAAACAGAAATATATCTCGTCTGACATTTCAAAAATGTCCGACGAGTTAGCTTTCCGAAAATAGGGAAAGTTGCAAGGCGAATGTTTTTATAACAATATTTGGGCTTGATTTAGTTCGCACAGGTCGGTGGAAAGTCAAACTTTACCAAAATTTTGTCTCAAATATCAGCATCAAAGCCATCCCCGCGACTGCCCCGGAGATAAATAAATTCCATTCGCGTTGTTTTATTTTTAATAAATTAAATGCCAAATAAGCCGCACCTAAACACAACAAAACGATTATCAACTGACCGAGTTCGATACCAATGTTAAATGCCAATAAAGGCTTGACGATGTTTTGTGATTTTCCCAGCAACATGCTAAAATAATTGGAGAAACCCATCCCGTGAATGAGTCCGAAAAATGCAGCGAGTATATATTTCACGCGCAATGATTTGGTATCAAAATCGGCGGCATAAGCCGTCACATTATAGAGGCAAGTAGCCAGAATGGTCACAGGAATCAAAAACTCTATGAGTTCACTATTTATCGGAATAATTTGTAGTGCCGCGAGTGCCAATGTCAATGAATGACCGATTGTAAAAGCTGTCACCAAGACAAGTACCGACCGCCATTGTGCCAACCGATATATGGCGCACAATGCCACGACAAACAAAATATGGTCGTATGCCTTAATATCAGAGATATGTTCAAAGCCCAACAGAAGATAAGTCCAAAATTCACTCATATAGAAGCAGATTAAAATAAATGAAAACAAAAACAACCTAATAGTACTTTCCTAACTAATTGATAAACAGTAATTTATTCGCTTGTTTGCTCATTTTGGACTTTGGACAAAATGGAAACTCGGTAACTGGGAAATTAGATTTAAAATTGTAACTCATTGATAATCAATTGAATATTTTTTATTATTAAAATAAAATAGTTTATTAATTATTTTATGTAAAATTCTAAGAACGTCCCGATAGTTATCGGGATTACCGAATTCCTTAATTACCGAATTCCCCGATGTCCGAAGTCCAATCTATAAATTGACTTATTCCAAATTAAAGGACGTTTATTTTTTTCGTACCTTTGCGCCGCTTTTTTGAGAAGCGTTGATTTGTTTATCTCTAAATTCGTTATTCATTTTTATACAAAAAAAAATAAATTGAGTACAGGAATTGCGAGCAAACGAATCTACGAATCACAAATAAACGAATCACGAAATAAAGATGGATAATAAAAATACGGTTATAGGTTTTACGCTCATTTTCCTGTTGTTGATAGGGATGAGTTATTTCAATCGACCTTCGGAGGAGCAGATTGAACGCGATAGAGCGAGGCGAGATTCTGTGCTTGTAGAACAACGCCGCGTGGATAGTCTTAAACAACTCGGTATCACGCCTGCTGAAGAAGCCGAAAAGGTCAAACAGGAGCAAGTCAAGCAATTGCCGGACTCGCTGCGTCAACAAGCGATGACGGGCAAATATGGTGTATTTGCATCTGCGGGAACGGGGAGTGAAGAAGAGGTGGTGTTGGAAAATGATAAGATGAAAATCACTTTTTCGACGAAGGGGGCGCGTATTGTGAATGTGGATTTGAAGGGCTACGAAAAGTGGGTAAACGACAAGCTTGATAATTATCATAAAGAGCAACTCAATTTGCTTGCCGACAAAAAAAATAAGTTTGAATATCGCTTACCGGTAAATTCGGCGGAGAGCAAAGAGGTCTATACGAGTGATTTGTATTTTGTGCCAACGGTGTCGGGCAATACGGTGAGTTTTAAGGCAGATGCAGGAGACGGGCGGTATTTGGAGCAGAAATTTACGGTGACAGATGGTAGTTATATGGTTGATTATGACCTGAATTTTGTGGGTTTGAATGATGTGATTGACCGGAATGTAGAAACGATTGAATTGAAATGGGTGAATTACCTAAATAAACTCGAAAAAGATGCTTCGGCGTATAGTGAAAAGAACCTTTCGACGGTGTATTTCAGAGAAATAGATGAAGACCCGAATTACTGTTCGTGTAGTGGAGATGATGAAGAGGAATCGGAAAAGAGTGTGCATTGGGTGGCTAATTCGCAGCAGTTTTTTAATTCGACTTTGATTGCGAAAGACAGCAAATTTAAAGGAGCGAAAGTGACTACGGAAATGTCAGAGGCAGATAATGAAATCAAAAAACTAAGTAGTAATATTACATTGCCTTATACTCATGCGGCAAATGAATCATTTGCGATGCAAATGTATATCGGTCCGAATGATTATAAATTACTAAAAAGCTACAACATTGATTTTGAGCAAATTATACCATTCGGTTGGAGTATTTTTGGTTGGATAAATCGTAATCTTTTCCGTCCCTTGTTTTCTTTTTTGGCGGGTTTTATTCCGAATTATGGCTTGGTGATTTTGGCTTTAACATTGATTGTTAAAGTGATTTTATTTCCGCTGACCTACAAGATGTTGTACTCGCAAGCGAAGATGGGCGCACTCAAACCACAAATCGCCAAACTGAAAGAAAAGCACGGCGATGATGCCCAAAAATTGCAAATGGCACAGATGAATCTTTACCGCGAAACGGGCGTGAGTCCTTTGGGCGGTTGTATGCCGATGCTTTTGCAGATGCCGATTTGGTTTGCGCTGTATCGCTTCTTTCCGGCTTCGATTGAGTTTCGTCAAAAGAGTTTTCTTTGGGCAGATGACCTTTCTTCGTGGGATTCAATTCTCAATTTGCCATTCGACCTGCCGATGTATGGGGCGCATATTAGTTTATTTACCTTGCTGTGGGCAGGTACGACCTTGATTTATACTTATTATAACTCAAAACACATGGATTTCAGCGCACAACCGATGATGAAATATATGCAGTATGCCATGCCGCTGTTTTTTATTGTGTTCTTCAATAGTTTTGCGGCGGGTTTGTGTTGTTATTTGTTTTTTAGTAATGTGATAAATATTGCACAAACGATTATTACGAAGGAAGTGGTGATTGATAAAGAGAAAATAGAAGCCGAAATAGAGAAAAATAAAAAGAAACCAAAAAAGAAGGGAGGATTTGCAAAAAGTCTTGAAAAAGCCTTGAAAGAGCAGCAAGCGAAAACAGCGAAAATTGAAGCGGATAAGAAGAAGAAAGCCAAGAAGAAATAAATAGAACGCGGATGTGGTATTTTGTAGGGACAGGGCATGCCCTGTCCCTACAAAATACCATATCCGCGTTTCCATTTCGTTATATCGGTTATGAAAAATCAGCTACGTTGGAACATTGCCCAAGCTGCCGAAATACGTTGGTGGCAAGGCTATCTGAAAAAGAAGCCCAAGGCAGATTATCTGGCGTGGAAAAGTAAATATTGGCAGGATTTTTTGGCGCGTATAGATGTGCATCCGCATGTGAGCGAGCGTGTGTTGGATGTGGGCTGTGGTCCGGCAGGTGCATTTATGGTATTGGCTGATAATCAAGTAGATGCGGTTGACCCATTATTGGATAGCTATGCCGAAAAATTGGAACATTTTGATGCAGCAGCTTACCCGAATACGACTTTTCACAGCCTAGCTTTTGAGACTTTTCAAAGTGATAGCACTTACGATACTATTCTCTGTTTGAATGCGATTAATCATGTAGCAGATTTGGATTTGTGTTTTGATAAATTGGTAAAATTGACCAAGCCGGGCGGGACACTTGTGGTGTCGATTGATGCTCATAATTATGGTTTTTTCAAACAGCTTTTCCGACTGCTTCCGGGCGATATTTTGCATCCGCATCAATATGATTTGACCGAATATCAAGCCATGCTTACTTCTCGAAATTGTGATATTCAGGAAGCCCACCTTTTTGACGAGCATTTCTTTTTCAATTATTATGTTTTGGTGGCTAAGCGAAAATGAAAAGAGGATGAACTCTGAGAAAGTCCACCCTCTTATAAACACACTTTAGAGCATGTTTAAATTTTTTCAAACTGATAATCAATAGCTTATGGTTTTGACGAGGCATCAAAGAAGGCGTTTATCGGGATAAGCAACTGATTTGATGTGAAGTCAAGTTCATAAGATATTGGTTATCAGGCAGAAA
>CALCMV010000322.1 GCA_937967535.1 uncultured Saprospiraceae bacterium | reverse complement strand
CAGCGGCTACAAGTTTGTGGTGGAGAAAATTCGCTACGATGTACGCAAGGAAAATCCTTTTGCTACCGAGTCCGATGTGCGTATGCGATTCATCGAACTGACACAAAGCGATTATCCCGAATCAACCATGAACTTTATCCGCGAAAAAATGCAAAAACGCTCCGAAGCAGACTGGCAAAAACGCTTTAAAACCATGAAAAAAACACTCGGTTGGTCGTATGAAGATATGGCGCGATTTATGGACGCGTCGGGTGGCGATTCGGTGAAGGCATCGGTGAATCGGCAGTTACCGGCTTTTGCAAAGTTGGCAGTTTGTGTATTAGAGGCGGTGCAGGAGAAGTGAGCAATTCCAAAAATGTCCAATATCTAATTTGACGAACATATTGAAATAACTTTTACTAATACTTTCCTTCCCCCAACTTAAATCCATTATAGATGGAAAAGAAAGACTTAAATATTCAATTTTATTGTTTACTGTTTTCAGTAGTTTTCATTAGTTCTTGTAAAAGTCCGAGCCAACCAATTATTGTAGAAAACAACGTTATTGAACCGCTAATGACCACATCAACTCAGCCAATTGCCGAGTATATCAGGAATATTATTCAGGATAAAAAAGGCAATTTATGGTTTGGGACGAATGGCTATGGGATAGGCTTCAAATAAATTTCAGCAACTTCGCCAACATACGCACGCCCGTCAGTAGATTTTGTCCTTTACTCAAAGTTTCTTTTGTATAAATCACGCGAATAGGCACTTCGCTGTAGGTTGCTTTGAACAGGCGGATATTGCGGATAAATTCGACACAAAACTCAAAACCGTTGAAGTGTAAACGGCATTTTCGCGCAAAATCTGCGGTGAATGCCTTCATACCCGATTGACTGTCTGTTACCATAAGTCCCGTTAAAATAAAAGTAATCACATTCGCAATCATATTGTATAGAATACGAAGGGGAGGGATTTGATTTTCGCGGTTCATAAAACGGCTGCCAATGACGACATCCACTTGTTTATCTTCCAATTGATTGACCAATCGCTCTATATCTTCGGGAAATTGTTGGTGGTCGGCATCTATCGTCACAATGACTTTTGCATCGGCAGCAATCGCAGATTCAATGCCCGTCTGCGTAGCTGCCCCCGGACCAAGATTGATTAAATGATTGATTACCTTTACATTATACGACTCTGCTACCTTCACCGTATCATCCCAACTGCCATCATTGACCACAATAATATTCCGATAGCCCAATTCTTGTGACTTCGCAATGACCTTCCCAATACGAGAAGCCTCATTTTTCGCCGGAATAATAATGTATACGTGGTCGAACAATGGATTTAATAATTTTTGATTTTTGATTGAGTGATTTTTGATTGAATTTTGCTTCGCAAAATTATGAACGCGAAATTTGTGTGACAATTCAATCAAAAATCCACTCATTTAATTTTATAAACTGCAAAAGTTCCTGCTTTATACACATTGCCAAATACGCCATGTGTATAAAGCGGGTTTGGACTATCAGGAGGTGTTAATGTTATGACGCGATTTGTTGCTAAAAGTTCCAAATCTCGATTAGTTTCATTCCAGCTCAGGTAGCCCAGAAAGCTACTAAACTTCATCGTCAACGATTTTTCGGGTGTCTTATCAATAGATGCTGTATTTAAATCTACCAAAATATAGCGGTAGCCGGAGGCTTTTAGAGCTTCGGTGATGGAGCTAGGGTCTTTGAATTTTTGGGTCAATTGATGAAAGAAACCGAGTTGATTATCTTGCAATACGCGGCGGTCATTTTCTCTGATAAAATATGGGATAAATGTGCCTATTCGATATACGAGTGCATCAGGATTGTTATTTATATCATCAAGGGCTTTTTCTACGCCGGGCAGCAAATTATTAATCACATCGCCTTTGTCAAATTCGCCTGTTTGGTATTTTACCGAAGGAATATCAAACATCAATCGCGCACTATCTTCCGTTACAAAGTGATGATTGCTAATGCGATATACATAACCCATCGCGACCCAAGAAAGAGTCGTAAATACAAATAATCCAAAAACTACTTTCTTCAATCGGGAGCTATCATTTCGATATTTGCTCACTGCCGCCACCACCAAAGCAAAGCCCAAAGCTAATATCAAATACCCGTACCACACGATGCCCGATGCCAATATCCACCATACAAATGTGAACATGTAGAGGAAATTTACAATAGCAGCAGTCGTTTTTTCGTGATGCTGAAGGCGTTTTTGCAACAAGAAAAAACCAACAACAAACAAGAGCGAAAGCAATGGGTAAGTAATGGCATCGCTCTTGCCGGAATAAGGTATGACAAGCTGATGTACAGGCTCATAAATATAACACAATTTTCGATACACATGAGCGCAGGCTACACTCACCGGCAAATCCCAAAAGGGTATGGCTTCGATATAATTATCAACATTTTCATCAACATTCATCGGGCTTTTGATGCCGCGTTTGATACCAAATGAGGTGGTCGTAGAAATACTCAAGACCACCAAACTCACCACCATAATAAGCACTCCATATAGTGGTTTTCGGACAAATCCTAACAATAAAATCACCGGTGCAAACATCAGCAGCAAATAACCAATATCCACGAAGCCCCCATTGACATTGGTATTCATAGTGAGGTCGTAAGGGAGGGAAAGGTAGCGTTCGGGCAGGGTTTCGTAGCCCATGTAGCGTTGGATTTCTTCGCGGATGGGCGAGTTGGCATTGAGGGCTTCTTTTTGGGCGGCTTGTTGTTGCTTTTTTATTTGATTTTGTCGGGCGAGTTTATTCTGTTGTTGCTTATTTTTTTTCTTGACTTCGGTTTTATTTTGGGCAATTGGCGGAGAAGATGCAGGATTGGATTGTGCATTGACATTCAGAGCGAGTGAAAGGCAAAAGGCAAGTATCAACCAATGTAAATAATTGATTTTTAATTTTTTAAAAATAAAAATATGATATGTGCTTCCGTTTATCATTAATTTTGTGATTCGTAATTCGTTCTATTTTTTTTGTAAATAAAATTAAAATTCAGCTTGAACCTGACCTTGCTATTTTTTCTTTTGTTCTTGCTGTCTTTGTTGTTGCCGCTGTTTTCTCTTTCTGGGTTTGTCATATTGCTGTTCCCATTTTTTGTGAAAAATCCGAACACTTGTAGCGGGTGTTCGCGTTTTGCCGTAGGTAAGGGCGCGGGTACTGAGTTCGCCTCCTGTTTCGATATAATTTTTTGTGAACCACGGGGCAATTGGTAATATAAAAAAGAATGTATATAAAAGGCTTAATTTGAGAGGTGGAAGAAATTTTTCGCGCTCGCGTATTGCCGTCCATACAAAAAAACCTAAACCGAGTGCGAGCATTATCCACATAAATCGCTCGGCTTGGAGGTGAAATTGGCGCAACATCGGCGTATCATCCAACTTGAGAAACAGCACCACAAACATTGTCATAAAAAACGTTGCCAGAAATGCCGTTTTGCCATTATAAATCCACCAAATGACCGCCGCGACAGCAAAGAAAGCCATGAGTGCCGTCAGTTTGACCCCAAAGGCAAAACCCGAAAATAAACCAATCAAAATGATATAAGTACGCGAGAGGCTGACCGTATTTTCAGGAATTGCTTTGACTCGCTGTTGCCATTCGACGAGTAAAACGACGATGGTGAGTAAGATAAAAAGCAGCCCCAAATCCACTTTGAGGTCGAGATAAGATTGGTGGGCTATTGAGGGAATAAGGTAAAACATCAATACGCAGAGTAGGGCGTAGTTGACATTCATTTTCAACCAATCTTTACACAAATAAAAAAGCGCGAACAAACTCAATACACCACCAAGAAAGGACAGAGAAAGTGCCATTTCAGCTTTATCAAAAATAATAAAACCGAGTGACATAAAGAGCGACCAATTGTACGGTTGATGTCCTTGCACTAAGCCTGCATAATCATTGATGAGTGAGCAGACATTGAGGTAAAGCGACACTGAATCCCAACCACGCGGAATCGGGATAGTGATTTGTAAAAAATTGAGACTGACAACTATCAACAGGATATAAAAACTGCTGATACCGAGCGCATTAACTCTATCGATATCTAGTGGGGCAAATAAGGTTTTCCATATAAAAGGAAAGGCTTCTTTGCCCGTTATGAGTATAGCCACCAACATCAATCCCAACAATACATACCAATACAGCAAGGAAAAAATTCCCAACACAAACATCACCGCCACCCAAGTCATAATACCCGTAGCAATGGCAACTATCGGCCGTGCCGCCTCAGTCATTTCAAATCGAAATGTTCGCAACATATACATCCCCAAAGCATGGCAGGATACGACAATAAAATAGGTGTAAAATGCCATCAAAAACATCTTCACACTCAATCGCAGCATATCCATCGGTACGGGAAAATCAACATTCATCACCTTGCGCTGAAACATGTACACACTCCACAAAATAATCAGCAAACCCAGCAGAAAAACAGTCAAACCATTGACCCACATACCAAGATTGCTTTGACTTTTCTTTGCATACATAAGCGCACCCGTCACTCCTGCACCCAATAATGTCAAGATAATCGTCAAATCCAAATACTGGAAAAAATGAAATGCAATAATGTATTGCAAATGATTTTGCCAATAATCCAGAAAAACGAAACTCACCCAAAATACGATGAACACGCCAACAATTACCTTGTAAATATTATTCCACATAGAGTAAAATTCCAAATCTCATATTCTAAATTCTAAGCACCAAATTCCAAAATTCAAATCTCATATTCCACCTCAAATCAATTTTTTATCCGTTTTTCGAGTTGAGATAGGAGAAATCGTGCAAATATCATTAAATAATTTCTACTTTTGGGATTGAGGTGAGATAATCGTGCTATATACTTATGTTTGTTATTTAAACTACAACAAATAAAGAACGTGATATATAAGACGCGATTCATCAATGATAGACACCGTAAAATCAGTATTTCATAAAAAAATATGAAACATCCTATTAATTTTACGTCTCAATGGCAAATAGATAATGCAACAAATGCTTAATGCGACAAGGAAGTAGATATTCAAGCATTCGAGCATTTAACTGGACTTTGTTTCAAAGAAATGCAAATAGAGATATACCAATGGCTGGTACCACTAATCGGGCTGATATATATTGTCAGGACGGTGAGGCAGTACCTGAAAAAGAAACGCAGCATACGCAATATGCTAGTGTGGGTGATTTTTTGGTGTACGATTATCCTTTTAGCGATTGTCCCCAATGAGATTTCTTTCAAAATCGCCGACTTACTCGGCTTCAAAAACAATGTCAATGCGATTATCTTTGTCGCTTTGGGCTTGCTTTTCCTCTTGGTCTTTTACCTTTCCTCGACTATCGAAAAACTTGAAAGTCAAATCACCGAACTTGTCCGAAAAATGGCATTGGAAGAAGAAGATAATGAATTGACGAATTGACCTTTAACCCCAATGAACGAATTAAAATTAAAAAAATAGTCTGCTCAAAAAATATTGATTATTCAATGCTTACTAAGTGGTTGGACTGAACTAAACGACATTATCAGTTTTTATAATTCATTGAAAATGAATTATTTATTTATTTATTTAAACTTAAACTTATTCTTAAACTTAAACTTATTTACGCACTAAAGCATCATAAATTTTCTGTTGAATACGCGGTCGAATATCTTCTTTTCCTAATTTATTATTTGACATTTTTGGATAAGTTCTATTGGATAAAAATATGTAAATCAATTGATTGTCCTTATCTGCCCACGCGCTAATGCCTGTAAAACCTAAATGACCGAAAGTACTTGCCGGAGTTGCCGCAGCGATATTTGCGGTTTCGTGCGGGTCGGTTTGTTTCATATCGAATCCTATGCCGCGACGGGTCGCACTTGGATGCCGATTGGTGAATAAATCTACCGTCGAATGTTGCAAATAACGTGTACCGCCGTACTCCCCGCCATTGAGTAGCATCTGAAAAATGACTGCCAAATCTTCCGCATTGCCAAACAAACCCGCATGACCACTCACGCCTCCCAGCATCGCCGCCCCCATATCGTGTACATGCCCACGCAAGACTTGTCCGCGAAAATATCTGTCATTTTCGGAAGGTACAATGAGGTTTTTATCGTGTTTATTCAGGGGCAAATAACCAACAGATGCCAGACCAAGCGGTGTATAAAATTGCTCATCGGCATACACATTCAAGGGCTTTCCCGTCACATCATTCACCATTTTACTAAATAAAATCATACCCAAATCGCTATATCTGTACTCTGTTCTGTCGCGCAATTCGGAGTCATGTATACGTTTCCAAATTGTATCAACATAGCTTTTATTCATATAAACATTATTAGCTACCTGAACGCTGTATTTTGCTGATTTTTTGCCATGATAAACGCTTGTTTTCAGTTTGCCGCTTTTGGTCAATGTTTCTTCGTAAAAAGGAATCCAAGGAAAAAGTCGGGCGCGGTGTGAGAGTACGTCTTTTATGATTAAATCCTGTTTGTTTGTACCGCGCAATTCGGGCAGGTACGTGCTCATCGTTTGGTTAATATCCACCTTGCCTTCATCGTATAATTTCATTAAAGAGAGAGTCGTAGCAGCCACTTTCGTGACCGAAGCAAGGTCGAAAATATCGTCGGTACGCATGGGGCGTTTTTTGGCTTGGGTATGGTGTCCGTAGGCTTTTTTGTGTACGATTTTTCTGTCTTTTGCTACTAAGACCACGCAGCCCGGAGTCGCGCCGATTTTGATGGCATGATTGGCAATCGAATCCACACCAAATTGCAATAATCCCGGGTCAAAGCCCACCATTTCGGGTTTGGCTTCGCTGAGTCGCATCAGGCTTTGAGTAGGAACACCCGCTCCGTAAGTGCTTAATGGTGAAGCAGTTACGGGTAGTTTTCCGCTTGTACCTATTGCGCCGAATAAGGCTTGTGCAGCTACATCCTGCACCATATCATCTTCCCGATACGCGACCATAACGTGATTGAAATTATCAAAATATCGCAAGCTGTACGGACTGCCAAATATGACCAAAATGACTTTATTTTGTCGGTTTAATTTTTCTAAAAAACCACGTACCGCCAAAGGAATACCAAATTCTTTTTTGGAGAAACTGCTCATATCGTGCAGACTTACAATGACCAAATCTTTTGATTTGAGTTTGTTGAGTAAAGTCGTTGATTGTGCTGCCGATATGTTTTTACTTTGATTAATATGAGTAATGTTGCCGTATTGGTCGGTAGATTTTTGAAAGTCGGTTTTTGTGGTTTCTCCGATAGCGAGTGTAGCGATATTTTTCGTATTTTTTACGGGTAAAATATTATCATAATTCCGAACAGTCGTGAGCGATTGCTGGATTAGTTTTTCTTTTAAAATAAATGCTTTCGGCGGACTTAAATCTTGCTCCAAATTGCTAAGACTAACGGGCGTAAATGAGGTCAAACCCAAGCGATATTTTGACCTTAAAATTTTCTTGACCGCTTCCTCTATTCTGTTCCAAGATAATGTTCCATCGGTCAGTGCTTTTTTGATGGCAGAATAAGCCACCGGAACATCGGGCGGGAGTAGCAGTACATCATTTCCGGCAGCGAGTGCGCGGACTTCGATTTCGCCATCTGCAAAATGCTTGCGTGCGCCTTGCATTCCCAATCCATCTGTAAAAATGAGTCCCTCGTAGCCTATTTTTTCCTTCAATAAATCAGTAGTAATTTTCGGAGAAAGTGAAGAGGGCAAATTCGGCGTATCATCCAAAGTAGGGATAGACAAATGCGCCATCATTACGCTCTGAATTTTTTGTTGTGCCAAGACTTTAAACGGATACATTTCTACGCTATCCAAGCGATTCAATCCATGCGGAATGACGGGTAAATCGTAGTGCGAATCTACATCCGTATCGCCGTGTCCGGGAAAGTGTTTGGCGCAAGCCATCAATCCATTATCTTGCATACCAGTAGCATACATATAGCTTTTTGCAGTTACATTATAACGGTCTTCACCAAAAGAACGATAATTGATAACCGGATTGTCGGGGTTATTATTGATGTCTACTACGGGCGCGAAATTGACGTGAACACCGAGTCGTTTGCATTGTCGTGCGACCTCCGCGCCCATGTCATAAATGAGCCGATTGTCGGAAATCGCACCAAGCGCAAGCTGTCGCGGAAAGCTAAAACCCGCCTCTTTGAAGCGCATTCCAAGTCCCCACTCCGCATCCATCGCGACCATTAACGGGAGTCGCGCATTTGCCTGATAATCATTGAGCAATTCGGCTTGTCGGCGCGGTGTGCCTTGAAAGAAACACAAGCCACCAACGCGATAAGTTTTGACCAAATCCATGACTTTTTGCTCGTAGTCGCGCCCCTTGTCGGAGTGGGCGCGTATCATCATGGTTTGTCCGATGCGCTCATCTTCTGTGAGGACATTGTAGATAGAATCTACCCAGTTTTGCTCCAGTATTTCGGCTTCGGTGAACTGCGGTGCTTCAGGTATTTCCTCTACTTTCGGTTGCATATATGGCAGGGCAAAATAAATCAATGCCCCCACCGCCAGGACTATTGGTAGACGTGTCATCATATTTCGGATAAGTTGCTTGTTTTCGCTCATGTTCGCTTGATTGGTGACTGGTTTTCGCTGCGCGATTTTTTGGATAATCGCTATTCACCCATCATCGTTCTCTATTTCGACGTTGGACTTAGTAGAAATGACACAAGTTCGGAGATTTTAGTACGAAAAACAAGGGTTTTGCAGCTTATAACTTTTTTGACTGAAAGTATATTAGCATGTGTCAGCTATTTTTTGTATTTTTGGCTTCAACAATGCTAAAAAACACTACAGGCTTACGATAATCCATATATCCAATTTATTTTTATTGAAAACCTACACAAGAATGTGATTCGTCAATTTTGTCCCGATAATTATCGGGATGAATGAAAAATTTTGAATGATAAAAAATTTAACTTATTGATTTTTGATTATCAGTAAACAACAAAGTAAAATATAAATTTATTTGTTAGTCGAAATTCAAAATTTGGAGAAGACATTGTATCAATAATTAATTCTGATATGACACAACAAGATAGATTATTTGTACTTATTCAATCGCTAACTCGTACAGAAAAATCTTATTTTACAAAATATGCCCGTCTGAATGCCACTAAGGAGAAGCCTGATTACCTTCTGTTATTTGAATACTTGAGTGAGGCGCATAAATACGATGAGGTTGAACTGAAGAAGCATTTTAAAGGGGAGAAGTTTATCAACCAACTGGCGCGTAAAAAGACACAGTTGAAAGATAAAATTATTGAAAGCCTGAGTCATTGTCATGCGAATCATACAGTGGAGGCCTCGCTGCGTTTGCAGATGAATGTGTTGCCGACTTTGTATGAGAAGGCTTCGCACAATAAAGCTTTGTTGAAGGAATTTGAGAGGCAAATTAATGATATTAAAAAGACAGCAGAAGAGCATGAGTGTTTTTCTATTTTGATTGAGTTATTTATGTGGGAAAGAGGATTGTTAAGTTTATTAGATATTAATAAGGTCGAGAAGACTACCTTATCATTATTAGAAACTCGTCAGAAATTTCAAAATAAATTCAATCAAGAATTGGATTTAGAAAGGGCATCACTTTGTACAGAATTAATCCTTCTGAAAGATCCGAAGTTTGAATGGTTGGAAAGTCGCCAGCAATTTCAAAATTCGGTAGTCGGCATATTGGAGAAGTATGATTTGGAGAATTTATCAATATTTTCAAAGCGTCATTATTATTTTATAAAATGCAGTTATTATTATTTTGTACAAGAATGGGAATCAGCCCGCGAAATGGCTAAAAACCTCATTGACACTTATTCTGAAGATGATATCAAAAATATTGTCATTCTTAGTAGTTATAAACATCACTTATGTAATTACCTCATTGCATGTAATTATGCCAATAAAATCGATGATTATCCTGATGTTATTGATAAAATAAGGGCAATAGATTCTGATGAGAATATTCGTTTATTTAATACTATTCATTTTAGGATGTTGATTTATTATTTAGAAAATCATCAGTTTGAAGGAGCAATCAGTGTGGCTGAAGATATACAGAATAGATGGGAGGATTTATGTAATATTGTAGAAAAAAGAAGGCAACTTGCTTATTGTTATAATATTGCGATTGCCTATTGGTTTGGTAATAAAATGGAGTCTGCTATTTACTGGCTAAGTAATGTTTTAAATTTTGAAATTGCTCGACAAGGACAACGTTTTATCAATCAGGCTCGCATTATACAACTTCCAATTTATTATGATTACGAAGATAATAATCTGGAAAACAGAATTGATTCTACCCGCAAAGTATTGGTTAAAAAAAATGAATTAAATAATTATCGTCAAATTATTCTTTCCGGTTTCAGAAAATTAGTTCGTTGTGTAAATCAACAAGAAAAAAGAGCTTGTATCTCTGAGATGCAGCTTGCATTGAAGCAAGTAAAAGATGAACATAATATCAAAGTAGGGGATTTGGAATGTTTATTATTTTGGAGTAAACTAAAGATAGGCGAACAAGCTTTGACAGAAAAATGAGCTTGGCAAAACACCTGAATTCATTTTGTGTTTGCCAAGCTCAATCTTTAGATATCAATTTAAAAAGTGGTTATTCAATAAAAACCATTTTTTTGGATGCAATGATTCTTCCATTGGCAATCAATGAGTAAATATAAGTACCATCTGCAATACCGAATTGCCTAGCATTGAATGAGACTTTACCCATACCTGTTCCCTGCACATTAAATTCAGTGATTTTGTTGCCATTTATATCCTGAATAACAATTTGAGCGGTGGATAAATCGTTGGGCAAATAATACTCAATATCGGTCGTATTACGACTGGGATTAGGTTGATTTTGGTAGAGATATGGTGAAGTTGTGCCGATAGTTCGGGGGGCAACGTTTTGTGGACTTACTTCTTTTCCCTCAATCAATTGAGTCAACATATTTTCTAATTCATTGACTCTCTGTTCGAGCGTTTTGTTTTTTTCTACCTCTGCTTCTAATTCTGTAACTCTATCCTTCAATTCCTGATTTTCCTTGTCCAATTCTTTGATGGCATTTAAGCCGGAGTATATTAAATCATTTGGATTAAACATCAAAAACTCTTCGGCTTTTTTATCCGTAGGCTTTTTTCTTTTAGCTCCCTTTGTAATCGTATTCGGTAGCACTTGCTGCATTTCTTGAGCAAGTATACCATAGTATTTTTTATTGGAAGTGCCAGCGGATAAGTTATTATATTGAAATTCCACAAAATTGCTTTGCCTGATGACATCCAGACTATTTTTAAGCGGAACGATATTTTTCTTAAATCGCTTATCGGACAAAATAGTGATAGTACCATTTCCGGTAGTGGCAGCAATTCCACCATTCACATACAATTTTATCTCCGAATAATCAGTATTTGAAGGGTCGTTTTCAGCAGCTTCAATACCTTCCTTCATATCTCTTAAACTTGCACAATGGTCATCTGTAGAAATCATCATCGTTCCGTCATTAGTGATGACCATATTATTGTTTTTATCATTCGGAGTGGCTCTGAAGTACATATAATCAAATTTCTCGGCAATGTCAATTAGTGTATCACTCTGAAAGTTAATCAAACCCACACCGGGATTATTGTCAGGTCCATCGTGCATACGCCTCATAATCAAGCCATCGTCCTGCTGTACTTTTGTGAAGTTGGTTGCTTGTCCATAAGAGCTAGTTACAATAAAAAGCAAAAAAAGTATGGATATCGCGCTTTTTGATAAAGCTATGAAATTTTTCATAATTTTGTGTTGTTGGATTTACGCGAGTGTTTGTTTTTGGTAAACACCTGAGTAAATATTAATAAATGTTGTTAGAAAAATGAGTTCAGTGGTAGAGCATTGTGCTTATTGTCGGAGAATATGGCAGCCCCACCTCGCGGCGAGACTGCACATGATGAATTACTGATTCGTAATTCTCCAACAACATGCCTGTGAGGGATACCGGAGTGTTGCCCCTATTTCTTTTGCTTCTTCTTCTTCTTTTTGTTGTTCTTTAAAGTTTGGACTTCGTCTTTCAGCTTGGTGTTTTCTTCGCTTAGTGTGCTGACCTCTTTGTTCAATTCTATCAGATGTAGGGTTAGTTCTTCAACTTTTTCGAGTAGAATGGCATCCATCTCGCCGAGTGCGTGACCGTTTTCTTCGACTTCGCTTGCAGAAGGTACGCCCGGTAAGTGTCCGAGTGTTTCGATTTCTTCTTCTAACTCGGTCAAAGGCATCAGTTCGTAATCTTCCGCAAATACATAGTCGGGCCAAGTGCTTCTTGTCATCACCTGCATTTCTTCGACTATTGCTTTGCCATTGATGGCGAGGGTGTAAGGGGTGTTGGTGTCGGGGTCGGTGGGGATGTAGCTTGTACCTATGCCGAGTTGTTTGGTGGCGAAGTCACCGTAGATGAGTGGGGTAGCTATATCATCAGAGTTTTGTATATAGAGTTGGTTGCTAACATTTGATAGACTGTCGTTGAAGCCTGCTTGGCGACCGATAAATACATTATTGTCTCCTGTTGTATGATAGCCCGCAGCAGAACCAATTGCAATATTGCCTTCACCGGATGAATTTTTTTCGCCGGCATTGGCTCCTATGCTTACATTATGGTCACCCGAACCGGATATTTTTGCGGCATTATTGCCTATTGCAACGTTGTTTTTCCCGGATATATTTCCATTTAATGCCAAGTTACCTATGGCAACATTACCCGCTCCGGTTGAGTTTTTACCTGCAAATGCGCCCATAAAAGTATTCAGTATTCCGTTGCCTTGACCGGCCTCATACCCGAAGTAAGAAGATTGATTGCCTGCTGTACCGGCTCCTATTCCATAAGTAGTAGGAGCTTGTGCAATGATAAAGTTGCTTGTAAGTAGTAATAGAGTGATTAATTTTAAAAATTTCATAATAATTAATGTTGTTAGAAAATTAGAAATAATTGTTCTCCGGGCTTATATGTCTTTATGATGGATTCAGCTTTCGAGAGGTTTTACTTTTTCGGTTTCTTTTTGAAGTTCCATTTCGTGCATACCTCTTTCGAGTTCGCCTTTTACTTGTGCTTTGGCATCATTAAATTCACGAATGCCTTTGCCGAGACCGCGCATGAGTTCGGGTATCTTTTTTCCGCCAAATAGGAGGAGGATAACGAAAACAATGATGAACAATTCCATGCCTCCCGGCATACCAAAAAGGAGTGTAGTATTCATATTATTTGTATTTTTTCCACAATTGTAGAGAAGAAGCCATAAGAACAAAGGGTTTGGGTCCTTAGGCTTTTTCTCGACAAGTGCTTCTATGGATTAAAAAAATATTTCAATGTTTTGATGGGCTTATTATTGCTTTTTAGTCGTTAATTTTTCATCGTTCGTGTTTTTTTGAATTTATACATAGGAGTCCTTGTCTATGCCATTGCATAGATGCGGAGTAAATCGTAAGCGTATCGTGAATAAATTAAATTGGGGGCGAATCCAACAAAAATAGTTTGTCGATTTGTTTTATTATTTTAATGGTGTTAAATAGGTTTTCATTTATTTGTAGCCTCAATTCAAACACAAGATGCAGAGTTTTTGTGACATCGTAAAGGAACGCTTTGGGGCGTTTTTACAAATTAAAGCCTTAACACTTTCTAATTGTTTGATTATCAGATTTTAACACTTTTAAATTCTAAAAAATAAAGTTTGTTTTTGCTACGAATTTTAAGGTGTAGTGCAGCGATTTACGAATAAACCGCCGCACTACCTTGTCCGAAATGCTTACTTTTTGTGTAGTTCAAGTTTCAAAGCCTCGTTTTCTTCGCGGAGTTCTTTTTCGCTTTCTTGAAGTGTCTTGATGGCTTTGTTCATTTCGATTAAGTGTAGGGTCATTTCTTCTACTTTTTTGAGTAGGATGACGTTCATTTCGCCTACTTGGTGTCCGTTTTCGAGTACCTCCTCTGCTGAAGGTACTTCGGGTAAGTGACCGAGTTTTTCGATTTCTTTTTCGAGTTCGTTGAGTGGCATCAGGTCGTAGTCTTCGGCGAATACGTAGTCAGGCCAATTATTATATTCTTTAACAGTCACCTCAGTTGCAAGAACATGTCCATTTACAGAAAGTGTATAAGGAATATTATCTACCGGATTGACTAGTACATTGCTGGTACCTATACCTACTTGTTTTGTGGCAAAATCTCCGTAGATGAGTGGTGTTGTGACATCGCCAGAATTTTGAATGAAAAGTTTATCGCTTACATTAGTTAATAGGTTTTGATTGTTTCCTGCATTATTTCCAATGAATACATTTCTGCTACCATTGTTCCAAAAACCAGCAGCATACCCTATAGCTATGGTACCATCTCCACCGATATTTGACTTACCGGCACCTCCACCTATACTGATATTGAAGCTTCCGCGCACGTCACGAGATGCGTGGTTACCAATTGCCACATTGTTGCTACCCGTTCTGTTTTGATAAAGTGCTAAGTTTCCAAAAGCCATATTACCTGCTCCTGTTGTGCCCTTCTCTCCTGCCCGTACTCCTACATAGGCATTATTGCCTGATATACAGCTCATTCCCGCTTTGTAACCTACGAAGGTATTTTGTTTTTCTATATTAGCATTTATTCCAGTTCCATACCCAACAAGTGTATTTTTACTATGATTGGAGTTATCTGTGGGCGGTATCCGTGGGTCAGGAGCAGAGTATTCACTTGGATCTTGTTGTGCAAACATTACGTTTGCAGTAAGTAGCATCAATACGATTAATTTTAAATTTTTCATGATTATTATTTTTTAATATTTTATAAATGTTGTTAAAGTGTTTTTTAGGGGTATGATTTTGTTTAAATAAATAAATTGAGTTACATTTTTACTACAGTGCCTGTGGCTCGTGTGAGTATGCCGATGTTTTGTTGTTTGATAAGTGCTTGGTAGAAGTACACGCCTGCTATCCAGTGTTCGGTAGAGACATTGACGGTCTGCGTACCTGTGTATAGATTTTGGGCGGGCAGGTGTGTTATCATCCTGCCATTGACATCGGATATGATGATTTGTACTTCAGCATCAAAGTCAAGTGTAAATTCGAGATTGATTTCGTCTTTGAATGGGTTGGGGTAGTGCTTGA
>CALCMV010000321.1 GCA_937967535.1 uncultured Saprospiraceae bacterium | reverse complement strand
ATAGATGTACCGGGCAAAGGTGAAGGAACAAGACAAGCATCGGAAGTTCACATCACCGATATGAATATCTTCCCTAATCCGGCAAATGAATACATCAATGTTGAATATACCAACATCGAATCTACCGAAGTTCAGTTGTCCATTATAGATATGACGGGTAGAGTTATTCAAAGTCAAAACCTGAACGAAGCAATTGGTCAACAACGCACTCAGTTGGACATCAATGCGCTTACTTCCGGCTTCTATTTCATACGATTAGTCGCGGGAGATACCGTACAGTCTATGAAGTTTGTGAAACCATAAACACGAAATGTTGTTTTAGAAAATATGAAGGGCAATCCGGTTGGGTTGCCCTTTTTTCGTGTCGTCTAACCCTGCCATCCCTTACGCGATTACCTTTTTATCCTTACCTTTGCCATTATGACAAAAGAAGACATCATAAAACAAATGGATGCGTTCCGCCCTCCATTTTTGGATTTATTTGAATGTGTAATAACAGATGTAGATGCTGAAAAAGGAATTTGCGAAA
Source organism: uncultured Saprospiraceae bacterium (assembly GCA_937967535.1). Classification (GTDB taxonomy): domain Bacteria; phylum Bacteroidota; class Bacteroidia; order Chitinophagales; family Saprospiraceae; genus JAHDEO01. Next base: position 15,688 of record CALCMV010000321.1, on the reverse strand, counting down.
TGGATTTTAACATCAGCAAGCAATATTGTCATTCGGGAAATATCATACAAGGCGGATTTGTTACCACAATGTTGGATGCAGTGAGTTCCCACGCAGCCTTCGCCACTAATGGTGATATTATTGGTGTATCCACATTGGAATTAAAAGTGACTTATCTTGCGCCCAGTTTTAATGGGAAATATCACGCCATCGGTAAGGTGGAAAAGCTAACTCGTAATTTTGGCTTCCTAAGTGCAGCGTTATTCAATGATAAGGGGGAAAGGACAGCATATTTGAGTGCAACGGCGAAAATTTCTTATCGGAAGTAGCGATGAAAAAACATTTAAATTCATTTACAACCTTAATATTTCCTATGTATTTCCCGTAGGAAATCATCCAGATTCCAATATCTTTCATGGTTCCAGCCCATAGATAACTACTTTCTTCAAGGTTTCTTTTTTGAAATCATTGAAATTCCAATATTCAACATTCAAGTCAGGACATTCAGGAGTAAATTTGAGGCTATCAGGATATAATACCATAAAAAAACCTGTACTATTCATCCTGTAAGTAAAACTCACTTCTTTCAAACATCCTTCTCCTTTGTCTAAAAATGATAAATTAGGTTTTCTGCGTGGCTTAGGCAAATTAGACATTAAGCTGTCTATCGGCATTCCGTAATACTTCCGGAAGTCAATTTTTTGTATTTTATCAATAAATACATCTTGTTCTGCTTCATTATTTGTTATAACAGTCTCGAAAATACGAGGAAATCGAACAAACAAGATTTTCTCATCTAAAAGATATTCAATTCTTGTATTTTTAAGATTTAAACAGTGAATATTTTCATCATAATCAGAAAAATGAACGACTAAATAAGAGGTATATCCCGGATAATGTAATTCTACATGAGAAATACAGTCCTGTCTATTGAAAACGGGGTTATAAGCATAGTATTGATTGAGCATCTTATTTTCAAACAATGCTCGAAAAGGCTTCCCGTAAAAGTCAAACAAATTAATATTATGTAGAGAGTCATCAGAGAATTTAGGCTTTTTATCAGAGACAATCATAGCTTCTGATTCATCTATTGATTCATCATATGAATCGAATCTATTAATATTACACAAGGAGTCAATGGGAAGTTTGGTCTGCCTCTCGGGGAGGCTCTTTGAAATATTTTTAGCCTTATTCGGAGGGAAACATGAAACTCCAATTAAAATTAAACCAAAGAATAATAATCTGTATTTCATGCTTTATTCAACGGAAGTATTTTGTATTCAGTTGGTTGTAATAGAAATTTTAATGAAAGAGGCATCTTCAATGATTTATAACTCTCTGCCATTTTGACAATAAATACATCTTAAATTTTCACATTTTGTCATAAAAAAACAATCATATCTGACAAAATTTCCATCAAAAACCCTAAAAAATCCACTGGCACACCAATTGAATAAGTAGTCGAAGTTGTCGGTCTGCGAATTTAGTTTTACAAACATTTCAAATCAGATTCAGACAAATAACGATAATCATTTTTTTGAAAAAATATAAAGTACGCCTATTACATTTAAGTTGTTCTTAAACTTAAACTTGTACTTAAACTAAACTAAACAAATGGGTAAAATAATAGGTATAGATTTAGGAACTACCAACTCCTGCGTAGCCGTTATGGAAGGCAACGAGCCGACGGTGATTGCCAATGAGGAGGGGCGCAGAACGACCCCTTCTATCGTTGCATTTTTGGATAATGGCGAGCGCAAAATTGGCGACCCTGCCAAGCGTCAGGCGATTACCAATCCGACACGTACTGTCATGTCTATCAAGCGTTTTATGGGTACGAGCTTCTCCAAAGTAGGGAATGAAGTCAAAAATGTACCTTATAAAGCCGTCAAAGGCGACAACGACACAGTGCGCGTAGAAATTGACGGACGCAAATATACACCGCAAGAAATTTCGGCGATGGTACTCCAAAAAATGAAAAAAACGGCAGAGGATTTTCTCGGTACGAGCGTGACAGAAGCGGTGATTACCGTACCTGCATACTTCAACGATGCTCAACGCCAAGCGACTAAAGAAGCCGGACAAATCGCCGGACTCGAAGTGAAGCGTATCATCAATGAGCCGACTGCCGCAGCACTCGCTTATGGTCTTGACAAGCGCGACAAGGATATGAAAATCGCTGTCTATGACTTGGGTGGTGGTACATTCGATATTTCGATTCTTGAATTGGGTGACGGTGTATTTGAAGTAAAATCAACCAACGGTGATACGCACTTAGGTGGTGACGACTTTGACCGCGTGATTATGGACTGGTTGGCAGAGCAATTTTTGAGTTCTGAGAATGTCGATTTACGCAAAGACCCAATGGCACTCCAACGCCTGAAAGAAGCAGCCGAAAAAGCTAAAATTGAATTATCGGCTTCACAAGAGACTGATATTCAGTTGCCTTATATCACTGCGATAGATGGTGTGCCTAAGCACTTAGCCACCAAATTGAGCCGTGCAAAATTTGAGCAACTCGCCGACGACCTCGTACAGCGCACACTCGGACCTTGCAAAGAAGCGATGAAAGATGCGGGCTACACCAATGCCGACATTGACGAAATCATCCTCGTAGGTGGTTCGACTCGTATTCCGAAAATACAGGAAGTTGTCGAAAAATTCTTCAATAAAAAACCGAGTAAAGGCGTAAATCCTGATGAGGTAGTTGCCGTAGGTGCTTCGATTCAAGGTGGTGTTTTGAGTGGCGATGTGACGGATGTCTTATTGTTGGATGTGACGCCACTTTCACTTGGTATTGAGACGATGGGCGGTGTTTGTACCAAATTGATTGAGGCAAATACAACGATTCCTGCGAAGAAATCAGAAGTATTCTCTACGGCTGCGGACAATCAGCCTTCGGTTGAAATCCACGTCTTGCAAGGCGAGCGCAGTATGGCGCAGCACAATAAGAGTATCGGTAAATTTATCCTTGATGGTTTGCCACCTTCACAACGCGGTGTGCCACAAATTGAAGTGACTTTTGACATCGACGCGAATGGTATTTTGAGCGTTTCTGCGAAAGATAAAGGTACAGGGAAAGAGCAATCTATCCGTATTGAGGCATCTTCGGGCTTGTCTGACTCGGAAATCGAAAAGATGAGAGCAGAGGCAAAAGCCAACGAAGAAGAAGATAAAAAACAACGCGAAGCTGTCGAAGCACTCAACAAAGCTGACCAATTGGTTTTCCAAACCGAAAAGCAATTGAAAGAATTTGGCGATAAGATTCCGGAAGAGATGAAAGCCAAAATCGAAACAGCTAAAGACGAACTCAAAGCCGCACACGAAGCGCAAAATGTGGATGCTATCAACGCTAAAACCGAAGCACTCAACGAGGCTTGGGCAGCAGCAAGTCAGCACATGTACCAAGGCGGCGCACAGCCCGGCACAGAAGGCGAACCTTCACCTAATGGCGAAACTGCCGATAATGGTAGCGATAATACAGAGGATGTGACGGATGTAGAATACGAAGAAGTAGATGATAAGAAGTAAAGACGTTTCATTGAGAAATATAAAAAGCCCTTCCGCTTGCGGAAGGGCTTTTGTATTGTACCGACGACTTTAGCCGTCGCTTGTTTTTTTATTTATAAAAATTTGAAAAACAATAAATTATCTACTTTTTGAGACGGCTAAAGTCGTCTGTACTGATTCTTGCTCTGCCCTAATTTTAGCCAATCTCAATAACCTCTCTACCATCACAAAATGATTCAATTCATCCCTTTCCTGACGACTAATCTCCTCATTTTTAGATTTTTCTAAAAGTACATTAAAACGTTGTTGCACATCCTCAGAAGCACGCATTTTGAGTACCTTTTCCGGTTCTGCGTGCGCGATTATTTCTCCGATTTGGTCGTAAATGCTGTATATTGTTACCATGTTTATTTTAAATAAATTTCAATTTAAGACAACCTTATAATAATCAATAATCACCTGAAACACCCCAAGAATTTTATCTACTTCATTCAAAAAATATTCATTTCTATCAATTTGTAGTACATTGTTTTCGAGTGAAATGAACTTCCAAACTTCGCCTGTCGTCGTACAGCCATAAATTTTCGAGATAGATGAATTGAACTGTTGATTGAAGGTATAAGCACCATATAGCTGGGCAGAGCATTGATTTACACCAAGTTCAATATCTTGTTTTTTAGCTTCCGCAATCGTAATAATTGGATTATTTACATAATAAGAACTTATATCTTTGGTGATTATGTAATCACATTCACCCGAAAGCCCGTTTTCCCTATCAGCTACTAAAATATCACCGGAGTATACGGTAAAAAAATCATTATTTATACGTCTGGATTCCATAAGAATAGGCAAGATGAGCGACTCAGACCGAGACTTCTCACTTTTAATGGGAAGTTTATGTGCTTCACTGAGTTGCTGCTGTAGAAAATCGCTGGGAGCTATTGGATTTATCTGATGTTTATCAAATAAATCCACTACTTCATGTTTAAGGTCAAATTTAACCTGTAAATCTATTAATGTAAAATCAGAATATGCCATAATGTATTTTTATGAAAAATAACGATTTAACCAAAGATAATCATTTTTATTGAAAATGTAAAACAAAGGAAAGCCTACTTGCGCTATACAATATGTTCAAAAACTATGGATAATTTAAAAGTACCAACATGCTAAATAAAAGATAAATATCGCTCCAGTCGGTGCATAGCTTGTTGGATGGCAACCCAGACGACGAGTTCAACGGTGCTTTCTGCTGAAAGCTGCGGTGTGACGACCTGAAGAATAGCCGGATTGACTTGTGTAGGACTTGGTGCGACAGCTCTCGCTAATATAAGGGCGACAGCGTCGGATGCTGAAACATCCGGCAAGGCAGCGCATTTCGATAGTGCTTGAGTGCAGGCTTCGGCAGTATCGGGAACTGCTTGGAAGGCGAGTTGTTTTAGTCCGGTAAATGTTGCTTCATTGATATGAGGAAGAGTCTGTAGGCTTAGTAATCTGGCTTCTTTGATGAGGTATTCGTTTTGGGCAATTGTCGCAAAAATGAAACCCGTAAGAGCTTTTGTATGCAGACCAATAGTTGTATTGGCTGTATTGAAATTGTCGCAGAGTATTGCTGTAAATGCTTTGATGACTCTTTTGCGGTTGATTTTTGCCAGTATCGGAAAATGATGTCCTGTATGTTTTTTGAGATATAAAGCGGCTTTTTCGTAGGTATTCGGTACATTTTTAGTCCAGTTTCTTTCTATTTTGAGTGCGCCCAATGCGTGTCGGGTTATGCGAAAATAGGTCAATAAGTTGTCCGATTGTGGAATTTTTGCATTAGGAGAAAGTTTAATGTCGCCTTTAAGGTGTTTGCCTGCCGTCCAGCCTGTTTGGGTGAGCAAATCTGCGGTGTCATCTATGGCTTGCTGTTCGATTTCTATACCCATAGCATCCATATATTTGTTGAGGAATCCCATAAGTACAACCCCCATAGCGGCTTGTTCTGCTTCCAATTGCGAGCATTGTGCTGTTAGAGTATCGTAGTGTGCTTGACTAACATCGGAGGGTACACGAGATAGGGCTTCCGCAAAACTAATTACTGCTGTTTCTTTTTCGTTGTGTTGACCTAATATTGCTTCCGGTGTGACACCACGACGCAAAGCAAAAGAACAGGTATGTGCCGAACAGTATGCACATTGAGCTGCCCGACTTGATGCGTAAGTTGCCAAACCAAGTAGTGTTTTAACTGATTTTGAACCAAATAATGATTGTGGTAAATTTAATAAATTCGGAACTAAGATGTTGTAAGTGCGAAATCCGGTCTTCCATATTTCAAGCGTTGAGTCAGCGTTGGGAGTATTACCAATAATTGCTTCCACAAGTACTAACATCGAACCGTATTTGTGCTGCAAATCAGATAAACTTACTGCCGAAGACGCTAATTGACCATAAAGTGTAGGTAACATAAAGTATTGAAAACTACGGATAAAAATCTCGCGAAATCACGAATTGTTGTTAGTTAATCACTTATAAAGATTAAAAAATATTACAGCTAAAATATAGCTTTTACATAGCTCATTGAGAATCTGCTCAAAATTACGTTTAATTCAATTAGTTACGCATTTATTGTTTATTAAAAATGCAATAAAATTTGTATTAATTTATAATTGATTGATTACCAATGAAAATTTTAATCCCTGATTTTTTATCCGTAGTTTTCAATTAATATGTTCGCCAAATTTTGTCCCGATAATTATCGGGACAAAATTTGGCGAACATATTATTCAATAAAGTATATTTTAAACATGTTCTTATCACTTACGCACTTTCAATATCAGCAATTATTTTATCCAGTATATCCTCATTCAATGCTTTTTTATGAAAACCGGATACAGATGAGGTGTTTAAAGCCCTAATTTTATCATCGGGATTCATGCTGGTAGTAAGTATATAGACTTTAGGCATCTGTTTTTCAAAGCTAAATTGATTGAAGGCTTCCATAAATTCCCATCCATTCATTCTCGGCATATTGAGGTCAAGTAAAATGATGTCAGGCAATCTTTGATGACTTGATAACCTCTTTTTTAAGTCATCAATAGCCTCTGTTGCCATACTGAATGTAGATATGGTATCACAACAATCTTTATCTTTTATGATGATGTTAGACAGGTAATTAGTCGGGACATCATCATCAATTAGCATTATTTCGCTTATCTTTTTTTCCAAATTTATTTATTTTTAGGTATAGAAAAATAAAACTTTGAACCGATTCCAAATTCAGATTCGACCCATATCTTGCCTTGGTGCATTTCGATGATTTTTTTGCATGATGCCAAACCAATACCTGTTCCGTCATATTTGTCCTTATTGTGCAAGCGTTGAAAAATACCAAAGATACGCTCTTTATACATTGGCTCAATACCAATACCATTATCTGCCACACAAAAAAGGTATTGCTTACCATTATCGCTGACATTAATTTCTATCTTAGGGGTTTCTTCCGGCTTTCTGAATTTCAGGGCATTTCCTATCAGATTTTGAAACACCTGATGCATACCTGTTTTATTGCAGTTGATAATCGGTAAATCACCAACATCTATAATCGGTTTTGTCTTTGCAATAGCGTAGTCCAAATCACGCGATACGGCATCAACGATTTGTTTACAATCTATTTTTTCTAATTTATATTCTCGTCCTATCTTCGAATAATTGAGCAGGTCAAATATCAGCCCACTCATTCGATTAGCAGATTCGGAGATGAATTTCAGATACATTTGTGCCTCTGCATCAAGCTGTTCAATATATTTTCTTTTGAGTATATCCGAAAAGCTGGTGATGGTTCTCAATGGTTCTTGCAAATCGTGAGAAGCGACATAATTGAATTGGGCAAGTTCCTCGTTCTTTTTCTTCAGCAATTCTATTTGATGCTCTGCCTCCCTTTTTCTTGCCAGCTCTTCACTCTCTTTTTTCAGAGCTTCCAATTTATATTCTGCTTCCAGTTTTTTTACAAAATCCTCTTTATGGGCTTGCAGGTCTTCGTGTAGTATCTGAAGTCCTCCCAATATAAAGTGATATTTTTCGTCCCGGACATTCAGAATCATCTCATCGGTTATATTGCATTTACCCTTTGATATGGCTAAAATATGCTCCCATATTTCATCAAGTACCGTCGATTTTTCCGTCTTAGGATTGTGGTAATAATCAGCCATTTACCTTTTCTTTAATAGCTTCAATAGATGCCTCTATTGTTTTATGGATTGAGTAAGAATCAAGATTGGTTTGATACATTACAAATCGCGCTGCCGTATTAATAAGTAAATTCTTTCCGGTACAGAAAGAGACATGTTGCACACTTTCACAAATTTTCGAAAAGCGGGCATTAATGACTCTTCTTGTCTGTGCATCCGGTCTTTGCGTCTCTGTGATGTCGATTAAAATCCCATGTTTAGCTATTTGCTTCCCTAATCTTTCTAATTCATCAAAAACAAGATTGATACTAAAAGTACTAACTACCGGTATTTCTTTTAAGCAAATAATACCCTTTTCGTACACAAAAACCTGATTTTTAATAGCTTGAATTTCCTCCTCAGTGGCATGCTCATCATAAGCTCTATGCTCAAATTCGAATTTATATTTTATATCTTCTTTGTCCATAAATTTATAATAATATTGTAACCTCGTTTTGAAAGAAGTCTTCAAAAATCACCATATTATACGCATGTCATAGATAATAGTTACGCGAAAAACAGCTAATAATGACTTAGTTATCAATCACGACGAACACCCTAAAACAACAATTCTCTTCCTCGAATTACTATCAAAATCACTTCTATCCCAATGTCTATGTACTTACATGCGTTTTCATATTTATTCTTTTCTAAAAATTAATATTTCATAATGTATAAAAAATCGAATTTTCGTACATCTCACGATATCCAACTGCCCTATCTCTCAAAAAGAATCCGTACTTTTGCCCCTGTAAAATAAAAACCCCAACACAACGACACCTCAACACCACAATACTACACAAATGCAAAAATTCAATCAAATATTTGGCAAAAGCAAAGCCCCTGTACGTACATTTTTCGCGCCGGGGCGTGTCAATCTCATCGGCGACCACATCGACTACAACGGCGGCATGGTACTCCCTGCGGCTATCCATTTAGGCATCACCGCACAGGTACGTGAGCGCGACGACGACACCATCCGCCTACGCTCCACGATGAGCGAAAAACGCATCGAAATTGACCTAAAAAAATCTATCGAATATAATCCCACCGCGGGTTGGGGCAACTACCCAATGGGCGTCATTCGCCTCTTGCAAATGACAAAAATGCCGATAAAAGGTGTAGATATTTTGTTTGATTCTACCTTGCCCGTCGGGTCGGGTTTATCCTCATCGGCAGCCATTGAAGTATTGACCGGATATGTGCTGATGACCCTTGCCGGATTTGAGGCGGATAGAGTAGCTATGGCATTGCTTTGTCAGAAAGCAGAAAACGAATTTGTAGGGGTCAATTGTGGTATCATGGACCAATTCGCCGTAGCAATGGGCAAAGCACAACACGCCATCCAACTCAATTGCCAAACACTTGACTACCAACACATTCCATTCAATATAGAAGGCTTCAAAATCGTTATCATGAACTCCAATAAAGAACGCGAACTCGCCGCATCTGCGTACAACGAGCGTCGGGCTGCTTGCGAAAAAGCCCTCGCACTCATCCGCGAAAAACATGACATTCCAAACCTCTGCGAAGCCGAATTTCCGATGATAATGGAATGTGTAAAAGACCCTGTTTTACTGGCTCGTGCGCGACACGTTTGGTGGGAAAATCAATACGTACACGAAGCCATCGAAGCCCTCCAAGATGGCGATTGGCAGACACTCGGCGAAAGTATGGATGCCTCGCATCTTTCTCTCACCAATGATTATGAAGTCAGTTGTGATGAATTAGATTTTTTGGTAGATGCAGCGCGTTCGATTACAGGTTGTGCAGGTGCGCGTATGACGGGTGCAGGTTTTGGCGGTTGCGTGGTTGCGCTCGTACATGAGGAAGCCATTAGCGATTTTACAGAATACGTCAAAAAACAATACCATAAATCTACCAATCTTGATACCGATATTTATGTATGCGAAATCGTAGATGGCGTAGGGGAACGGTAGAGGTGGACGGACGTTTCACTTGACGACTGACGAACACTTCGTTTGACGGTGGACGAAATTTGCTATCGACTGTAGACTATGGACTAATTACAACATTTCCCCTTAAAAGCCTGTTAATTACAGAGCATTTGAACGGAAAAAACCGTATTTTTGCATCCTTTTTAACCAAAAAGTAATTTTGAATGAATTACTCAAAATTTCGTGTTCATGTTTATTATTAAATAAAATTTTATATAAATACATAATACAATAGTCTGTGTAATTTATTGTTTATACTGATTAATAAGAAATTATAAATAAAAATAATTTTAAATGTTTTTTAGTGAAAATATTGATAATGAATTTTTATAAAAAAATAAACTTATAATTTGCTTAAATTAGAAAGAAAATTGCACGAACTATTGATAGCACAAGCTAAAAACATTATCACATTAACGCATTTCAGTATTATCGCATTACATTCAAAATTCACTCATTCACTCATTAAAAAATGGATTATTTAGTTATAGCGGGGCAATTAATATTAAGTTTGTCTATACTTGTAGTATTGCACGAATGGGGACATTTTTTCCCTGCACGTTTGTTTGGTACGCGAGTCGAAAAATTTTATTTGTTTTTCAATCCTTGGTTTTCCTTATTTAAGAAGAAAATTGGGGAAACAGAATATGGTATTGGTTGGTTGCCGCTTGGCGGATATGTCAAAATATCGGGCATGCTCGATGAGAGTTTTGACAAAGAACAACTCGAAAAACCACCGGAGTCATGGGAATTTCGCTCCAAACCTGCTTGGCAACGCCTCATTATTATGATTGGCGGGGTGACGGTCAATTTCATTTTGGGTTTTTTGTTGTGGGGAATGGTTTTATTTATTTGGGGAGAAAAATACCTGCCCAATGAAAACGTGACGCATGGTATTTATGTAGATGAACTGGGCAGAGAAATGGGTTTACAAAACGGTGATAAGATAGTTTCTATCGGTGGAAAACCGCTTGAAGATTTTGGGGATTTGCGTAAGGAGATAGTCTTCAATGAAGCCAATACCATGACCATAGAGCGCAACGGACAGCCAATTACGCTTGATATAGATGAAAAATATGTTAGTAAATTAGCGGGTTATCGCGGCGACTTCGTAATCCCCAGATTTGCATTTGTGGCATCGGAAATATCAGAAGATATGCCCGCCGAAAATATCTTGGAAGAAGGAGATTCTATCATTGCGTTCAATGACAAACCGATTGCTTTTTTCGATGAATTTGTGAAAGAAGCAAAAGCGCATCGAGAAGAAACCATAGCAGTCACATTCGTCCGAAATGATAAAACATGGACTGAAAAAATCACCCTTGATTCTTGCGGAGTCATGGGGGTCAGACCATACGGTCCAGTGCGTTTTCTTGATTATGATATGGAAAAATATGCACTTGGTCCGGCAATGGCAACAGGTGTCAAAAAGGGTTGGGATTTTCTCGCAGCCAATGTCAAAGGTTTCGGAATGATGTTTACCGGAAAAATCAAAGCATCTGAAAGCCTCGGCGGTTTTGGTACGATTGCCAACCTCTTTCCGAGCAAATGGGACTGGGGACAATTTTGGCGCATCACTGCAATATTGTCGCTCATTTTAGCATTTATGAACATCCTCCCTATTCCGATTTTGGATGGTGGACATGTGATGTTTTTACTGTATGAAATGGTCGTTGGTCGTCCGCCAAGCCAGCGTTTTATGGAAATTTCGATGAATATAGGCTTATTTTTAATCTTCGGCTTACTCTTATATGCTAATGGAATGGATGTCGTTCGGGCATGGACAGGGTCAGGCGCAGCGACATGTTAAACGTAACACAGACATTCCTGTCTGTATTTCCACACAGCACAGACAGGAATGTCTGTATTACGTAAATCATTACATTGAATTACTTTGAATTATACGAACTCCCCATACGTTTTATATTGGATGAGCATGAGGTAAAACGAAAGTTTTATCAATTGAGCAAACAATATCACCCGGATTTCTATACCCTTGAATCAGAAGAAAAACAAGCGGAAATACTGGAACTTTCGACCCTCACAAATGAAGCGTATCAAACACTATCGGATGCCGACAAGCGGATGAAATACATTTTATCCCTTAAAAATATACTGGACGAGGAAGGCAAAGCACAAATTCCACAAGATTTTTTGATGGAAATGATGGATGTGAATGAAGCATTGATGGAATTAGAATTTGATTTTGATGAAAATAATTTTTCTCAATTAAAAAATACGCTTCGCGAAAAAGAAAATGCGCTTTACGAAATAGTACAACCAACACTCGAAAACTACCAAGATGGGACTACTTCTGAAGCAGAATTAAAAAAAATCAAAGAATATTACTACAAAAAGCGTTATCTTTTGCGGATTCAAGAAAATTTGAATAAATTTGCATCTTCTTAGCAAGTTCAAGTTTAAACTTAAACTTAATTTTCTACCAGCCTGAGTGGCGGAATTGGTAGACGCGCTGGATTCAAAATCCAGTTCACGCAAGTGAGTGCGGGTTCGATTCCCGCCTCAGGTACACTGATAATCAGTAATTTAGAAAGCCTCGTGCATTGCGCGAGGCTTTTTTGATTATAATAAACCCACATAATTACTTTGTAAAACATACTCTAAACAATCCTTACTCACCATTTCGGAATAACATTTGCCTTATTCATATCGTTTTAAAAACGGTCGGATAATAAGTTGTCGATTTCGACGAGTTTATTTTGAGCTTTCCCGATATAGCTATCGGTATCGGGATGCAATTTAATTGATTGTAAAAAACTATGAACTATGAACTGATAGCCACCATTCCTTACTTTCGCTGTCAGACTGACGGACTTATAAGTACAAAAATTGAACAATGCACAAAACGATTTTTTTATTTTTAATCTCAATTACACTTTCCAGTATTTCCTTTGCACAAAATCATATTGCACTCATCAAAAAAGACGGTAAATTTGGCTTTATCAACGATGAGGGCAAGTACATTGCCGAACCACAATACGAGGAAGCGTTTTCTTTCAGTGAAAATCTCGCGCCTGTCATGGTAGATGGAAAATGGGGTTACATAGACAAGTCGGGGCGCATGGTCATTGCAGCCCAATACGACTACGCAAATTGGTTTTGGGAAGGACTTGCTGCCGTCAAAAAAGGCGAAAAATACGGCTACATCAATCCGAAAAATCAGTTGGTGATACCTTTTCAATACGATTATACATTCAGTTTTTCGCAAGGCTTGAGCATGGTCGAAATGGGCGGCAAAGCGGGCTATATCAACAAATCCGGCGAGGTCGTCATTCCCATAGAATACGCGCAGGCTTTTGATTTTTACAAAGGTATCGGTTCGGTACAAGACGCAGAAGGACGTATTTTGTTTATTGATAAAAAAGGCAAAAAAGTAGACAAACCCTTTCTCAATCACCTCATTCTCAAACGACAAGATTACGTTTATTTTTATGATGAAAACGATAAAATAGGCATCAAAAATAAACGCGGAAAAATCCTCACATCGGCGCGTTATGATGCCCTCGGTTCAGTCTACAAAAATCGGGTATTCTGCAAAATCGGCGATGAAAAATACGGCATTGCCACCAAGACCGGAACCATCAAACGCAAAGCCCGATTTGATGATGTACAAGGATTTTCGGAAAACTTGGCTGCTGTAAAAATCGATGATGAATGGGGCTTCATCCATCATCGAAAGGGAGTGGTCATTGCCCCGCGTTTTGAAGATACCCGCCCGTTTTCCGAAGGATTCGCTGCCGTCAAAATGAACGGCAAATGGGGCTACATCAATAAAAAAGGCAAGCTCATCATCCCCTGCCAATTTGAGGATAATAATGACGAGATGTTTGTGAAGGTGAAGTGAGGAGATGTGAGAAAAGAGAAGTGAGACGAGAGATGTGAGAAAAGAGAAGTGAGAAAAGAGATGTGAGACGAGAGATGTGAGAAAAGAGATGTGAGAAAATTACCCTCTTTTCTCTTTTCTCTTTTCTCGTTTCTCTTTTCTCAGTTCTCAGTTCTCTTTTCTCTTTTCTCTTTTCTCAGTTCTCTTTTCTCTTTTCTCAGTTCTCTTTTCTCAGTTCTCTTTTCTCTTTTCTCTTTTCTCTTTTCTCAGTTCTCTTTTCTCTTTTCTCTTTTCTCTTTTCTCTTTTCTCTTTTCTCAGTTCTCGTTTCTCTTTTCTCAGTTCTCGTTTCTCGCTACTCATTACTCGTTACTCGTTTCTGCGCCAGCAGATATAGTACTGCCATACGCACTGCCACACCATTTTCCACCTGTTGTAGAATGATAGATTGCTTGGAATCGGCGACATCGCTTGTGATTTCTACACCGCGATTGATGGGTCCGGGGTGCATAATTACAATGTCTTTTTTCAGGCTGTCGAGCAGTTCGCGGTTGATGCCAAAATGTTGGGTATATTCGCGGAGTGAAGGGAAGTATTTGATGTCCTGACGCTCCAATTGAATGCGGAGAATATTGGCGACATCGCACCATTGCAGCGTATCTTTTACATCATAACTTAGCTGAACGCCAAGGCTTTCGATATGTCGTGGCATGAGTGTGGGCGGACCGCATACGCGCACCTTAGCACCGAGTTTTTGCAGACAAAAAATATTGCTCAATGCCACCCGCGAGTGCAAAATATCGCCAAATATTGCTATGTTTTTCCCCTCCAAATCACCAATCGCTTCTTGCATCGAATAGGCATCGAGCAGGGCTTGGGTCGGGTGTTCGTGCGTACCGTCGCCGGCATTGATAATGTTGGCATCAATATGGCGCGAGAGGAACACATGTGCGCCGGGTGCCGGATGCCGCATCACGACCATATCTACCTTCATAGACAAGATATTATTGACGGTATCGAGCAGTGTTTCGCCCTTTTTTACGGAAGATGAAGAGGCAGAGAAATTGACCGTATCGGCAGAAAGGCGTTTTTCGGCAAGCTCAAATGAAATACGGGTACGGGTCGAATTTTCAAAAAATAAATTCGCCACCGTAATATCGCGCAAAGAAGGCACTTTTTTTATAGGGCGATTAATCACTTCCTTAAATTGCTCCGCCGTACTGAGTATCAACTCAATATCTTCGCGTGTAATGTATTTGATGCCGAGTAAATGCTTGGTACTTAACATATGAGACGTGAGACAGGAGACAGGAGACAGGAGACGTGAGACAGGAGACAGGAGAGTATTTTCTCTCGTCTCTTATCTCATGTCTCTCGTCTCTCATCTATTTTCTTTGGATATAGAAATATTTTATGATTACCGTTTGTTTTTTCTGCCCAATTGACCGCCACATAAGCCTCGTCCACTGCATCTACTGTAATGCCTGTATAGTCAGATTGAATGGGTAAATGGCGATTGAAACGGCGGTCTACGAGCGAGAGGAGTTCTACTTTATCGGGTCGTCCGTAGTGTTGGAGGGCATCGAGGGCAGCGCGAATCGTGCGTCCGGTATACAGCACATCGTCTATCAAAATCACCTTTTGCCCATCTACGAGAAAGTCTATCTCGGTGCTATTGGCTGCGAGGGGTTTGTCGCGTGTTCGGAAATCGTCGCGATAAAAAGTCACGTCCAATTTGCCGTAACGAATAGACGATACGCCCAATATTTTTATGATTTTTTTGTAAATATGATTGGAAAAAAGCACCCCGCGCGGTTGCACACCAATTAGGCAAGACTCGCTGAGGTCACCATGATTTTCAATGAGTTGATGACAAAGCCGGTCAATGGTAAATTTAAATTTTTTGCCCTCTAATATGACGCGGTCTTGCATAATTAAGTTTAAGTTTGAATGGGTAACTTCTAACTTCTTCACAAAGATAATGCTTTGTGGTGGTTTTGCAAAATGATGAATAGTTGGAAGTATTTGAATAGAGTGTGTAAAATATTAAGGGCAATCAGATATGAAAAGCCAAAACACATACTACTGCACATCTTTAATTTTGCCACAAAGACACAAAGGCACAAAGAATTTTCATGCTTATCAGCAATTTATACTTTGTGTCTTCGTGTCTTTGTGGCAGTTTTCAATT
>CALCMV010000320.1 GCA_937967535.1 uncultured Saprospiraceae bacterium | reverse complement strand
TTCGCGGTCAGCCTGTTTAGCTGTCAAGTGTATTATTATTTTTATTTATAATAAATTAAAAACAATAATTTATAAATTTATTTTTGTTTTACTTGACAGCTAAAGCAGCCATTACAGTTTTTCGGGATTTATACCGTTCACAGTATAAAAGAACTATCCCCAAACCCGATATATCAAAGCTATTCCAAATATCATCAAGCCTGTTCCGGCTACATATCTAAGCCATTGAAAATGTTTGGGCTGCATATATTCACGAATTTTCCAAGCCAATAATAATTTAATAAAATCTGTCAAACCCACTGTGATGAGAATAGCGAGAAAATAGCCTGTGCGTTCGGGAAAATCCATGTTGCGTTCAATCATATTTCCCACAACGGCTATCCACAAAAACAATACAAAGGGATTGAATACATTGACCGCTACACCCTTCAAAAAATACTCTCCGTAGGTACGTACTGTAATCTTATTATCCTTTGGAGGCTTATATTTGCTCAATACAGTTGCCAAGCCAAAAGCCATCAAAATACTGCCACCAATAAGCCCCATATACCATTTAAAATCAGGCAATTCGGACAGCCACTCTATGCCCAAATACACCAATATCACATACAGCACATCGCTCAACAAAACGCCCGCAGAAAGCGTCATACCTGCCGCAACACCGCGTTCAATGCCCAACTGAATCAACATAAAAAATATAGGACCCGCCGCCAAACTCAAGGCTAAACCCAATAAAACTCCTTCCCATATAGTACCTAATATCATCAATGTTGAATTTTGAGTGAATGAATCATTTTTGATTGGTTAATTTTTGATTAATTTTGTAAAATTACTGGACTTTGGATATTGGGGAATTAGGAAATTTGGTATTAGGTATCCCAATAGTTATTGGAATTTTTATCAAATAAAAAAAATTAAATTAATTAAATATTTTTTTATGCTAATAAGAATAAAATAACTGATAATCAATTACTTACGATTTAAAACCGAATTTCCCAGTTACCGAATTTCCAAAATGTCCAAAGTCCAAGTAAAATTACAGGACAACATAACTCTCTTATGCCTACATTAAATAGAATTTTCAGCAAATATACAGGGCAATTGCGAAGCCTTCGCATTGTTTACTATATCAATAATCTGCTCAATGCCCGCAAGTTGCGACATAATGAGCAATTGTACAAAAAATATGGCTTGGAAAAGAGTATTTTCGGAAGTATTGCCAGTCGGGATTTTGAGGTCGGGCATGATGAAAGTCCTTGGCTCGACAGACCGGATGCAAAAGAGCGACTCACCGAACATCCTGATTTTCAAAAGTTTGACACCGATACGCAGCAACAACTCATTCACTGGATAGATAATGGTTATTTGATTTTAAAAGGATTTTATTCGGAAAATGAAGTAGATGAAATCAATGCGGAAGTCCGGCGTTTGCTCCACGAACAAAAAACCGCTTTCAATTATACCGGAAGAAAAATTATGGATGCCCATCAAATTTCGGAAGTCATTGACAAATATTTTCGCTATCAAAAGTTGTTAGAATTAATGAATTTTATCATGGGAAAAAAAATACATCCTTTCCAGACGATAAATTTCATTCGGGGCAGTGAACAACGCGCACATTCGGACTCCATACACATGACAAGCGAACCCAAAGGCTATATGCTTGCATCTTGGGCAGCATTGGAAGATTGTCATCAAGGAAATGGTTTGTTATTTTATTATCCGGGTAGCCACAAACTACCTTATGTGATGAGCGACGATTTTGAAAGCGGACACAGCAAATGGCGATTAGGGCAAAATGCCAATAAAAAATACGAAGATAAAATCGAAGAAATCATCGAAAAACAGCAACTCAAAAAAGAATATTTCCATGCAAAAAAAGGAGACCTTCTCCTGTGGCACGCCAATCTGATTCATGGCGGCAGCCCCATCAAACAAGCCGGAAGTACACGACAAAGTATGGTCTGTCACTATTTCTGTGAAGATGTGATTTGTTATCACGAAATCTCCCAACGCCCGGCTATGATTATCAAGAAATGATATTATTCAACTTTTTTACTGAAAATCAGACAGATATGTTAGGGAAATGTTAAGCTGATTTTTGTCACAAAAATACAGGTGAGTCAATTTATACTTTTATAAAGTCTGTGACAAATGTCTTATCTATGACATTAGCTATTTTTTATGCGTTCAAACTATGTAGCATTTCAAAAAATAATTCTACAAAATCGCTCATTCCTTAAACACATCAAGGGTTTTTTAGGTTTTTTCTCCAAAATAACAATGTCACAAAAAATGCCTTTCTATGTTTGCTATTAATAAAATGTACCTTTACATTCAGTACTAACGTGAGATATAACATAGTTTTTTCCTACTAACCTAAACTGAGCCTATGATGACCACAACTGTGGCAGTTCCACGACTGTCCAATATCCAAACTATGATTTTGCAAAGTATTAAAAAACGCAAAATCAGGATGAGCAGTACTGCTCTAGAGTATCGTCCCATTGCCAGTCTCCCCTCGAAGGAGCGCAGTCGGGCTTCCAAAGAAAACGAGAAATTACTTTTAAAAATCAAAGCTACGGCAATGTCCGTAGATAAATTGAAGTTAATTTCTAATTTTTCAAAGGTTGTTGATATTTCAGTAATCGAGCGTCTCCTCACAGATGACCGATTCGATAGCCTGAGTAGAGCAGAAATACTCGATGAACTCATCGCCGCAAGTACTTAACACTTGCACATCACCCCCTCCATAAAAAAAACTAAGCCCTCTCGAAGTTTGACTTTGAGAGGGCTTTTATTTTTTAGTAGTATTCGACAAAAATCATAAAAACATTCGCCTTGCAACTATTCCCTATTTTACTCGAACACCTCCTATTTTTTAATTATTATCTCTTTTCTTCCCTTTTCCAAGACGCGGTTTTTTGGGTGCGGTAGTCGTTGTTGTACCTGATGTTGTTGTGGTCGTAGTTGTTCTGTCCGGTGCAGCTTCGCCTTTGCCCAATGATGGTTTGGCAGGTTGCGTTATCGTCGTTGTTGTGGTAGTGGTTGTTGGCACAGTCACCGTTGTAGTCGTGTTTGTGGGCGGAGTATAGGTTGTCGTCGGCGGAGTATAGGTCGTCGTCGGTGGTGGTGGTGTATAAGTATCGCTTGGAGTCGTATAAGTCGTTGTTGTTGTGGGCTTTGGAGTTGGCTTTGGAGTTGGTTTTGGTCGGGGCGAAGTCGGTTTGCTGGTTTGTGTATTTCGTGGCTTCGGAGTTGCGGTTTTAGCTGTCAACATCACTTCGTCAGCCTCCAAAATAGCTTGTTGCAATGCCAATTCCTGACATTCAGCTTCTTTTTCGGCGCGAAAAATATCAACATTCTCTGCCACCATATCTTCTATATATTGTTTTTGACTTTGAGCCGAATCTTTCTCAAATGACATCAGCCCCAAAGTTGCTATAATTCCTAATAACGTTACAATTAATAATGTATTTTTCATATTAATTAT
The DNA here is from genome assembly GCA_937967535.1 of uncultured Saprospiraceae bacterium. Taxonomy (GTDB): domain Bacteria; phylum Bacteroidota; class Bacteroidia; order Chitinophagales; family Saprospiraceae; genus JAHDEO01. The sequence goes on along the minus strand of CALCMV010000320.1, from coordinate 7,617 downwards.
TATTTTAAATGATTAATTATTATTTGATTTCAGATTGAGTGATATTAGATGGAGAACCAATCAAAAATCGTATCAGTTTTCTTGAGATGCCGCAATGATAGAATCACGTTTAGCGGCAACCATTCGGGGCAATTTGCGTTGACATTTCTCATCCAAAACGGCATCTAACGAATCAAGTTCCATAGCGGTCAATTGTTCGATTCTTTTATCCATTTCTGATTCGGTCATCAATTTCGGACTACTATTGCAGCTTAGGGCAAACAATATTGCCACCACAGCCAGCATAGATAATAAGGTCTTTTTCATGTGTAATATAAATTTATCCTGATACCGGATTGTCAGTAGCAGGAAAGCCTAAGTTTAAAATGTTTTTTTGACACATATGTTACTGCCTTTGCAAATGGGATGCCAGAAAAAATTATGGGTCAATAATCTTCTTAAAACAACTTTAAACCTTAGCCATCTAAGTTTGCTCAATTCTGATAATCGCCAATTTACAATACCATATAGCTACCGGAATATCATTCAACGAATTATAAAAAACCATGAACTAAAAACCATGAACTAAAAACTATGAACTATGAACTAAAAACTATGAACTCTTAAATACAGCACGAATCACCTCCATCATCTGCTCTACGGTCTGCTCCACCGTTCCGTTTCCATCAATCACAACAATATTATCTTGTCTTGTATCTCGCAGAAAATCAATTGCTTGCAAATATTTTGCACGATGTTCTTCCAGCCTGCTTTCAAACAATTCTTCTGCCTGTTCGCGCCTTCCCATACGTGCGTAGCCGACCTCGCTGCGTACATTCAAAAAGAAAATCACATCCGGACGACTGGCTTTTTCATTGAGTGCCATCACCGATGTAAATGAAAAATCTTCACTACTCTGATACACCAAAGACGACAAATAATAACGGTCAGAAATCACAATATTTCCTGCTTCGGCGAGTAGCGGATTGATGAGGCGCGTACAATGGTCGAGCCGATTGGCAGCAAAAGAAAGCGGCAACACACGCGGATGAAAATCCTTGATTTTTTTCTCCAACACATCCCGAATATAATCACCGCCACAATAATTGCGATTCGGCTCTCGACTAAGCGTAACACAAGCATCAAATTCCTTTTCCAGCAAAGGAATCATATGCTTCGCTGCCGTTGATTTGCCCGAACCGTCCAAACCCTCAATGACAATAAAAAGCGATTGTTGCATAATGCAAAGATATGAGATTTGAGACGAGAGACAAGATTTGAGAGGAGAGATTTGAGAGGAGAGATTTGAGACGAGAGATTTGAGAAGTGAGACGAGAGAGGAGAGATTTGAGAAGTGAGACGAGAGAGGAGAGACAAGAGAGAAATCATTCTATTTTTTTATTTTTAATTAAATAACTGATAATCAATTACTTACGATTTAAAACCGAATTTCCCAGTTACCTAATTTCCAAAGACGAGAGACGAGAGATTTGAGAGGAGAGATTTGAGAATAGAGACGAGAGAGAAATCATTCTATTTTTTTGTTTTTAATTAAAATGTAAAATAACTTATATGTATTTAAATTTGTTTAATGAGAAAATATTTACCTTTTAATTTTAATTTGAGTTAAAACTCCTCTGCCATTTACAAAACCTATATAACGCTACATAATTTCTCAGGCAATCTACTCGCCTTACATTTCCAAAATACAAAGCAAGCAATTTCACCTTTCTATTTAAAAATAAAACAATTACATAATTCATTTTAAATAATAAAAAAATCACGCACAAAAAAACTGCACCATCCACACCATCTACCAAATCCACATCCCACAAAAATGATTCCTCTCAAGCCTCTCTTCTCTCGTCTCAAGTCTCAAGTCTCTCGTCTCAAGTCTCTCCTCTCTCGTCTCTCCTCTCTCCTCTCCCCTCTCAAATCTCTCCTCTCAAGTCTCTTGTCTCTCGTCTCAAATCTCATATCTTTGCAAGATGAATCAACAAGGGAAATTGTATCTGATACCAAGTTCGATGGGAGAGAAAGCCACGATTGCTTTACCACAATATGCGATTGAGATTGTGCATACGCTTGACACCTTCATTGCAGAACGCGCCAAGACTGCAAGACGATTTTTGAAAGACCTCAAAACGCCCGTTCCTTTCGCTGACATGACCTTTTACGAACTCAACAAACACACCGACGAAAACGAGCGCGAGACATTTTTAAACGATATTTTTGAGGGAAAAAACATAGGTTTACTCTCCGAAGCCGGTTGTCCGGGCGTAGCAGACCCGGGCGCAGAAATCGTGGATTTGGCGCATCGTCAGGGAGTCACAATTGTGCCATTTGTTGGTCCTTCCTCTATCTTGCTGGCACTCATGGCATCAGGTATGAACGGTCAACAATTTGCTTTTTCGGGCTATCTCCCCTCCAAGCCGGATGCCCGTATCAAAGCCCTCAAACGCCAAGAAAGCCAGTCCATTGCCCACAACCAAACCCGCATCTTCATCGAAACCCCCTACCGCAACAATGCCTTGATACAAGATGCCATAAAACATTTGAGTCCTTACACCCGCTTTTGCATTGCAGCCGATTTGACCCTGCCCACCCAATTTATCAGCACCAAAACCATCCAAGAATGGCAGCAAAATCCACTACCCGATTTGCACAAACGCCCGGCGATTTTTCTCATTTATAATGCTTCGCAAAAAACCTACAAAGCAAAAAAGCCAAAATCTTCAAAATTTAAAGGAACAAGAAAAAACAGGAAATAAGTAGTGAGACGTCCGCTAAGACATTTTCAAAATGCCTTAGATATGAGCTAAAAATAACATTTTAGCCAAGCCCTTATTCGCATTAAAAATAATACTAAACAAACACAAGAACACAAAACAAAGAACAATTCCCCCCGCGAAAAGTCCCAAAGTCTGATTTTTAACGTCACAAAAAAGTATTTCCTACTCAATTCACCCCTTAATATTTTGAAAATTCAGTATTATTCGGTTATTTTTGCTTGTTAGTAACAAGTGTTTATGAGAATATTTTGAAATATAACTTATTTTCAACTTTACCCTGACTCGACAAAATTGCCATATTTTAAAGATGCTTTAAAGAATAATATCGACATTTCGACGAGCTTATTCTTTAGACTATCCTAAAATTTGTAAATTGTAATTAGAAAACGTTAGAGCATGTACAGAATTAGGATTGTTTAAAATTACAACAGACCTATTCTTCTTTTTTTTTGTTTAGAACATGTAAATTAAAGATAATTCTTAATGTCTTCGCCAAATTTTGAATTATGAATTTTGAATGACAAATAAATTCAAATTTCACTTTGTTTTTTACTGATAATTAATAATTAATAAATTAAATATTTTTTATCATTCAAAATTCATAATTAGCGAACACATTAAATTCTGTCCATATAATTATATATTTTAACGTGATAGTTTGTGTAATTTTTTTATAATTATTACTTATGAAAATGTATTATTAATAATTTTCAATAAAATAAATAAAAATATTACGCGAATTATATGGAGAAAATCGTGAATTAGGACATTCAAAATTCACTCATTCAAAATCCAAAGTTAAATCTAAGAACGATTCAACAGCAGTCCGACAATTAATAAATTAGCTATGAAACAATTCATCCTGACATTGTTATTTTGCATGTCCATTTTGCTCATGCAAGCACAAGATGCCACAAATGCGGAAGATACGCTCAAGCCTTCCGAAGAACTCATTAAATTGAAAGAACAAGCAGAAAAAAGAGAAACTGCTCGTTTGGAAAAATTAGCGAAAAAAGAAGCGAGAACAAGAGCAAAAGAGCAAAGAAAAGCAGCAAAAGAAGCAGTTGCGGCATTGAAAAAAGAGCAGGAAGAAATATTGGAGCAGGTCAAAAGAGAAAAAGAAGGCTTAGACCCTATTGAGCCGAAAGAGGACGAAGATGAGCCGATTGCAGAGGAAGATGCAGAAGTGCAAGGAGAGCGTGAAATGGAACAACTCTCTGCCGAAGACCTCGCTAAAAAAGAAGTAGCAGAAGAAAGAGAACGCCGCAGAGTAGAAGCCGAAGAAGAAAAGCTACGCAAAAAAGCAATAGCAGCTAAGGCAAAAGAACGCAAAGATGCTGTACGAAAAAGAAAAGCAGCAGACAAATTCAGACAGAAAAGCGACAGCTACATCAGACCTGCCGATACTGCACAAGCCCAAGATGAAGACATTCAGGAAATTGACGAAGCCACCAAAGCTGCCGTACTCGAAGCAGAGCGAAAAGCCGAAGAAGAAACTGCACGTATAGCAGCAGAGCAAGCTGCCGAAGCAGAACGCAAAGCCCAACTCGATGCCGAACAACTCGAAGCAGAACGCCAAGCCGAAATCGCTCGCCAACGTGCGGAAACAGAAGCCAAAAAGCGCGAAGAAGAACGCGCAGCAGCCATCGCTGCCGAGCAAGCACGACAAGCTGAAATCGCCGCCGAACAAGAAGCCGCACGGATAGCTGCTGCCGAAGCTGCTCAAAAAGCAGCACAGGAAGAAGCTGCACGCAAAGCCATCGTAGAAACACCAACTGCTCCGGCAGAAATCATAGAAGAAGTCGCACCACTCACGCCCACAGGCGGAGAAAACGACGACCTCCTCGTTCAACTCAACGAAATCAAAGCAAGTCTGCCCGATATACAAGTTTTTGACGGTATTCCCTCCGAAGCTGTTTCGCAAGCCGAGCGCGAAGCCCTCAGATACCGCCGCGTAGCCGAAAGCAAACTTGGAAAAGCTCAAAAAGCCGTCGAAAAAGCCATGAAAAAAACTAGCGACGACAATGTACTTTCGGCACTTTCAGCACTTACTGCTGCACGTATAAGCGTTACGCGCGTCGAAGAAAAAGTTGCCCTTTTGGATGCCGCCCGTGCTAGCGACCCAATCGTTCAGGCTACATTGACAGATGAAGTAAGCGAAACCGTTGCTATGACGGAAGTAGAAGAACCGACGCAGGAAGAAGTGCTAGAGGAAATCATTCCCGAACCCGCACCTATAGTAGAAGAAGTCATAGAAGAAGCACAAGCACCGACAGCAAAAGAAGTCATTGCCGCACAAGAAACAGCATTGGCAGAAGCTACCGAATCTACCCCACCAAAACCCACCCGCGCCGAACTTCGCGCCCAACGCAAAGCCGAGCGCGAAGCCGAACAACTCGCCCAACGCCGACAAGAAGCTGAACAACGCGAGGCAGAAAGAATCGCCGCTTTACAGCAAGAGCCAGTCGAACAAGTCGTAACAGAAACAGTGGTCGAAGAAGTACCCGAAACTCCGGTTCGTAGCAGCATACTCTCGCCGGACAGATTGGCACAGGTCAAAGAAGATATTAAAACAGAACCAACAAACATTCCCGAACCAATCGCGGAAGAAATACCAACACCTCCCGTCATGGAAGTTGAGGAAACAGTGGTCGAAACCATCGTCCCTGAACCTGCGCCAGAAATGGCAGAAGAAAGCATAGTTGAAGAAGCAGTTGCAACAGAAACCACAGTTGAAGAAGTCGTCGAAACCGAACCTCAGTTCACTCGCGCCGAACTTCGCGCCCAACGTCGTGAAGCACGCGAAGCCGCCCAACTCGCCCAACTCAAACAAGAAGCAGAGCAGCGCGAAGCAGACCGACTTGCTGCCATACAAGCCGCAGAAGCTGCCAAAACCAACACCGAAACCATTGCAGAGGAAGTAGTACAGACGGTCATTCCAAGCCCCGAACCTGAAATCGTAGAAACGCCTCCGCCTCTAGTCATGGAAGTTGAGGAAACAGTGGTCGAAACCATCGTCCCTGAACCTGCGCCGGAAGTACTAGAAGAAATCGTAGAAACTGAAATACCAACGGCACAAGAAGTCATTGACCAACAAGCTGCCCAATTAGAAGAAAACATTAGTACGCCGGCAACCCAACTTAGCCCTGCACAGCGTCGTGCCGAGCGCAAAGCCGAGCGCAAACGCGCCGAACTTGCACGACTCGAAAAAGAAGCCAAGCAGCGCGAAGCAGACCGACTTGCAGAGATAGAAAAAGCAAAAGCTACTCAAACCGATACCGAAACCATTACAGAGGAAGTAGTACAGACGGTTATTCCAAGCCCCGAACCTGAAATCGTAGAAACGCTTCCCGTCATGGAAGTTGAGGAAACAGTGGTCGAAACCATCGTCCCTGAACCTGCGCCGGAAATGGTAGAGGAAGTGATAGAAGAAAGTATAGTTGAGGAAATAGTCCCAACAGAAACCATAGTTGAGGAAGTAGTCGAAACCGAACCTGTATCTACTCGTGCAAGCCGCCGCGCCGAGCGCAAAGCCGCACGCGAAGCTGCCGAACTCGCTCGCCGCCAACAAGAAGCCGAGCAACGCGAAAGAGAAAGACTCGCTGCCATAGAAATAGCAGAAGCTGCCAAAACCACAACCGAAACTATCACAGAAGAAGTCGAAACCGCAGTACCAAGCGTCGAGGAAGTTGTAGAACAAACTGTAACAGAAGAAATTCCTGCCTCATCCGTAGAAGTTGCCCCTCCCACGATGAGTGACCAAGAAAAACAAGCAATAAGAGCCGAAGCCGAGCGTCGTTCTGAAGAACTCGCCCGTCAGCTTGAAATCGAAAAACAAAACCGCATCCAAGCCGAAACCGAACTCAAAGCTGCGCGGTCTACTACTCCCCCCGTACAAATCGAAACCACCAGAGTAGTTGACAATACAAGCAGCCAAAAAACCGTACAACAACTAGAGGCAGAACTCCAAGCCGAGCGAGCCGCCCGCCTTGCTGCGGAGGAGCAACTCAAAACCTTCAGCCAGCCCGCTCCCGTTGTAGTAGAAAAAGTCGTTGAAACTCCTGCAACCACCACGACCACTACGAACAGCGAACTCGAATCCATCAAGCGACAAAAAGCTGCGCTCGAAGCCCAACTTGCCAAAGAACGCGCTGCACGCCGCGCCGCCGAAGGCAAAACCGTCAACTCCGCCTTAAATACCGACGATACGCCACCCGCCGAGGGAGTCCGTACCGCAGCACAAATTCTTGAAGACATCAAGAAAGAAAAAGAAAAACTCAAAAACCGCTACAAAAACCGCGTCAAAAAAGGCGACAAAAATGCCGAACGCGACAACCCACTCTACGAAGAAGAAGGAGATTGGTAACAAATCCCAAATTCCAAGATTTTTTATTTTTGGAATTTGGAATTTTTAGAGATGTTCGACTAAAATAGAGTACTCTCGTCTGACGAATATTTTTATAGAAAACCAGCATTTGACCATCCAAATATTCGCTTTTTGTAAAGGGATTCGTCCGACGAGTATAGATTTTGGGTCTAACCTATTTTGCTTGCATACCACCGAATGTGCATACTTAGCCTAATGCCTCCGACTTGCGCCTATATTCTACAAATTTTGCTGATTGTAACGTTTTGCATTGGTAAAAACATGGCAGCGTTTAATGTACTGATTTTCAGCATTTTGCAAACCTTACTCGTCGGACATTTTCAAAATGTCAGACGAGATGAATCTACATTTTAATTTGAATGATTATTAATAAATTATTTTATTTTAATTTTGTAAATGATTCATTATAAATGAATAATGAGAAAATGTTGTCGTCGGACATTTTGAAAATGTCCGACG
>CALCMV010000319.1 GCA_937967535.1 uncultured Saprospiraceae bacterium | reverse complement strand
CAAAACGAGGCTGCGCCCCTTGATGATGCTGCGCGAAGCGTAATAAAGCAATTCATAATTTGCCTCAAAATGACGTTCTTTTTCGTTGTAAAGGGCGTTCATAATTTTGCGGAGATGAACGGGATTGCGCTCGGCACGGATAACGGTTCCCATCTTATCGGAGAAGGTAATCAAACCGGCTTTGTCGTGTTTCTGCAAAGCAATATTCGCAATCACCAAACCCGTATTAATGGCATAATCGAGCAGATTCATTCCTTCAAAAGGCATCTTCATGGTGCGGCTTTTGTCTATGACGACATAGACTTGTTGGGCGCGTTCATCTTCGTATTGATTGACCATGAGTTCGCTGCGTCTGCCGGTGGCTTTCCAATTGACACTGCGGTAGTCGTCGCCTTTTACATAGTTTTTGATTTGCTCAAATTCGTAACTGTGTCCCAAGCGGCGAATTTTTTTGATGCCTTGAAAATGCGAAATGCGCTGCATCGCTTTCAATTCAAATTGCTTCATTTGCTGTACCGATGGAAATACCGGAACGGTCTGTGGTTCAGCGATTTGGAAGCGGCGTTGTAGCAAACCGATTTGGGTGGCAGCAAAGACATTGGTATGCCCGAACTCATATTCCCCACGCTTGACAGGGCGCAAATTATAGGTACTGATTCGTTTTTCTTTTTTGGGTAAAAATAAATTTAACGCAAAATCGCGTTCCTGAAATTGTTCGGGCAATTCATCAATCACCGTCAAGTACATGGGTAGATTGGAGGTACTTTCGAGCTGCAATTTAATAGGATTCTCATCGCCCAATGAGAAGATTTTAGGGACTTGTCGTTCACCTCTAATCTGTATATTCCGATTGAATAACAAGACCCCATCTATCAGCATCACAACTAAGGCGAGTACAAGTAAGGTTTGCACAATTGGAAATAAAAATTGCACCGCAAAACTGAGACAAAACAGGATAATGATGCCTCCGAAAAGAAGGAAAAAGCGGTTGGTGAGGTAGAGATTTCGGATTAATTTTATCATAGTTTGAGCGTAGCATAATGCTTCCGGTTTGTGTTGCGTGTAGAACGCGGTTTTTTGCTGATTTGTTTTTGATAAAGATACGGGTTCTTTTAAACAGACTCTAAAAGTGTTTTGACTTGCTTTCTAGGCACTTAGTAATTTTTTGAAATCAACATATTGTCGATAAATTTGCAATGTTGCTTATCTCTCCGAAGGAGGCTTAAATTTGTCCCGTATAGCTATCGGGAGAACTTGTTCTTAAACTTAAACTTAAATTCTTATGAATTTTTGACAATGAAATGATGACTTCTGATGGCTTCGGCGCGTAATTTCGTATTTCTAATAAGAATATCCAAATTATCGTAAAGAGATTTATTGAATAATATTTATCCAACCGAACAAGTTTTCCTAATTTTGTCCGTTATTTTTTTAATAGTTCATAGTTCATGGTTCATAGTTCATAGTTAAATACATCTAACTACAAACTATGAACTACGAACTGCGAACCATCAAACTAAACCATGTCGCAAGAACCATCCATACGCGAACAGTATATTCAGGACAGCAATCTCATGTTGCGTTATGCCTTAAATAAAGGTATCGCCGTACCTTCTTCCATCGTCAAAACACTCGAATCGTACATCCTCAAAGGCTCGGTAGATAGAGGGGAGTGTGCTGCGGACAGTGTGCATTATGATGAAAAAATCGTCGGTGATTTGAAAGCGATAGTCACCACACATGAGCGATTGACCAAAATTGTCTATCCTGCCACGCCCGATTCGATTCGGTATTTGATTGACGAGCAGAATAAACCAAGCATACTCAAATTTCTCTCACCGGTCAGCTTTGTACGGCAGATGATGGGGGCAGCTATGGCTTGTTTGGCTATATTTATTATGTTGAGTATGCTCTCTTATGTGAGCCTGACAGGAGGCGACGAATCCATACAAGGTTCGGGCTTGCCAATGCTGACCAATCTGTTGTTTTTTATGTCGGCGGCAGGGCTTGGAGCATCTTTCGCAGAGTTGTTTGAGGCAGACGAATACATTACAAAAGGAACATTCGACCCGATTTTCTTATCATCTTATTGGATGCGTTTTGTCTTGGGATTAATTGCGGGGATGTTGTTGGCTACGCTGATTCCAATGGATGAAGCCAATGACAAACTCGAACTGCTTGCACGTCCGACACTTGCCATGGTGGGTGGTTTTGCATCGTCTTTGGTGTATCGTATTTTGAGGCGTTTTGTAGAAACGGTGGAAATTATGTTTGGCGGAAAATCTAAAGCCGTCAAAGTCATCAATCGTGAAAAATCAAAATTATTGGGTGATATTAAAAATACCCGCGCCAAATTTACCCGTCAAATAGCCGAATTGAGCGAAGCCTTAAATTCGGGTACAGACCCTCGCAAAATCAAAGAAAAGGTAGAGAAAATATTCGACGAACTCGTACCACCACAAGAATCCAACGAAGAAGAACGCACCTACGAAGACCGCAAAAATACTTCTTTTGAATACGATACAGAATATTCAGAAGATGAAGAAAAGCACCGTAAAGATGAATACGTTATTCCCGCAAAAGAAATAGTTCGTGATGCAGACGGAGATGTAGGGTGATGTTTTCTTGGATTTCGTGTGTTTTTTATTTTAAAGAAATACGCGCTAAATTATTTTTTATTTAAATATTTATAAAAATTATAATTCATAAAATTTGATAAAGAACCTTACTTAATTGAGTGGAGATACAAATTCAATAGTTTTTCTAATTCAAACAAATTATAATTTTATTTTTTTATAAAAAAAATCATTATCAATATCTTTATTAAAAATAATATTTAAAATTATAATTATTTATAATTACGTATTAATCAGAATAAATCTAAAAATTATTCAAATCAAAAATCTGGCTATCCGTTTAAGTGGCTACCCGTCTAGGTGGCTATCCATTTAACTTTGCCTAAAGCGAATACTCGTCAGACGAATCCCTTTATTCAATGCGAATATTTTATGAGACAAATCACTACATTTCACAAAAACCTTCGTCAGACGAGTACTATCCCGTAAGCAAACTTAAACGGCTACCCGTCTAAGTTTGCCTAACATTGATAATCAGTAATTTACAATCCCGTTTGGGAAGCAATCCAATTGCTTGTAAAAAACTATGAACTGATAGCCAAAAATCTCTCAAATCACTAAATTCAATTAATGAAAATAATTCAATTACTGGCAATTAGTTGTATTGCAATACTATTAACAGGCTGTCGTGCTACTTCCTATCTTCCTGCCAAAGCCAATACAGAAGATGCAGACATACAAGCCTATCTCAAAAAAAAGGACTTGCACAAAAAAGCTACAAAAACCGATTCGGGCATCTACTACATCATCGAAGAAGAAGGGGAAGAGGAGGCATCTGCTACAAAAGGGATTATGATGCATTATAGTGCTAGGCTTTTGAATGATGAGGTTTTTGATGCTTCTGCGGATGACTATCCGATTAATTTTCGACCTGAACGATTCATCAAAGGTTATGAAGAAGCAGTAGGGCTGATGAAGTCGGGTGCTAAGGGTAAATTTATCATTCCCTCTGCCCTTGCTTATGGCGATAAAAGTCCGGATGGGATACCGCCCAACTCACCATTGGTATATGATATCGAATGGCTGACAGCGGAAGAAGTTGCACAGGAAAAAGCCAAAGCCAAAGAAAAAGCCGAAGCCGAAGCCCGCGCCAAAGTCGAAAAAGAAGATGCCGATATGCAAGCCTATCTCAAAGAGCAGGGCTTGTACGATAAAGCCCAAAAAACCGATTCGGGCATCTACTACATCATGGAAAAAGAAGGCGAAGGCGAACACCCGACACCGAGCGAAACCATAACAGCACACTATCATGGTATGCTGCTGGACGGTACGGTATTCGATTCTTCGGTAGAGCGTGGTCAGCCTTTCAAATTTGAATTGGGACGTGTCATCAAAGGCTGGCAAGAAGCGATGACTATGATGAAACCGGGAGGTAAAGGTAAATTTGTCATTCCCTCTGCGCTTGCCTATGGCGAGCGTGGTGCGGGTAAGGTAATTCCGCCCAATACGCCCTTAGTATTTGACATAGAATTATTCAGCCCCGAACAAGCGGCAAGATTGGAAGCAGAAGCAGAGGAAAAAGCCAAAGCTCAAGCCCTCCTGCAAGCCGAAAAAGATGATGCACTCATTAAGGCACACTTGACAAAACTCGGCATTAGCAATACCGCCAAACGCAGCGATTCAGGCATCTACTACATCATGGAAAAAGAAGGTGCGGGCATCAGCCCTAGCATTTCCGATAAAGTAAAAGTTCATTATCATGGCACTTTGCTGGATGGTACGGTATTCGATTCTTCCGTCGAAAGAGGAGAGCCTATTGAGTTTGGACTTGGGCAGGTGGTCAAAGGTTGGCAGGAAGCCATCCCATTGCTCAAGCCGGGTGGAAAAGCGACATTCTACATTCCTTCGGGCTTGTGTTATGGACCCAATCCGCGTCCGGGCGGCAAAATCAAACCGAATGATGTCCTCGTTTTTGAAGTAGAACTTTTTGAAGTAAAATAATTTTTTTACGAGTTGTTGGGTTGATGTGTTGTTGAGTTGTCGAGTTGTCGAGTTGTTGAATTGATGAATTGTAGAGTTGGCGAATTATCAAACCAATAATACCAACACAACAAATCAACAACTCAACAACACGTCAATTCGACAACTCAACAACTCGTCAACTCAACAACTCAACAACTCGTCAACTCAACAACTCGTCAACTCAACAACTCGTAAACACGTCAACACAACAACACATTATTAAATATGAACAAATTAATTCAACTATTAACACTTAGTCTTGCGACATTAGTACTCATCGGCTGCGGTGGCGGTGCTTCATTTGATGCTGCCCAACCGGGTACACAAGATGCTGATATGCAAGCATATCTGAAAGAACAAGGCTTGTACAACAAAGCCAACAAAACCGTTTCGGGCATTTATTATGTGATGGAAAAAGAGGGCGAAGGCACCAATCCTACCATTGATGATAAAGTAACAGTACACTATCATGGTACAATGCTCAATGGCAAAGTCTTTGACTCCTCAGTAGAGCGAGGCATGCCTGCCAGTTTTTCATTGAGAGGCGTAGTTAAAGGCTGGCAAGAAGCCATTCCATTGCTCAAGCCGGGCGGTAAAGCTAAATTTGTCATCCCTTCTACATTGGCATATGGTGACCGTGGCGCACCGGGGGCAGGTATTCCGCCCAATACACCTTTGGTATTTGATGTAGAATTATTTAGCCCGGAACAAGCCGCAAAATTACAAGACGAAGCCAACAAAAAAGCCCAAGCAGCAGCTCTCGAACAAGTCACCAAAGATGATGTATTGCTCAAAAATCATTTGACTAAATTGGGTATCGCCGATAAAGCAAAACGCACCGATTCAGGCATTTATTACACCATGGAAAAAGAAGGCAAAGGCGAAAACCCTACGGTGGCTTCTACCGTAGAAGTACATTATCATGGTACATTGCTCGACGGTACAGTTTTTGATTCATCGGTAGATAGAGGTGAAACCACCGAATTTCCCTTGAGTCGGGTGGTCAAAGGCTGGCAAGAAGCCATTCCGTTGCTCAAGCCGGGTGGAAAAGGTACATTCTACATTCCTTCGGGTTTGTGTTATGGACCCAACCCGCGTCCGGGTGGGAAAATTCCGCCAAATGCTGTCCTCGTTTTTGATGTAGAACTTTTTAAAGTGAAATAATTTTTTACGAGTTGTTGGGTTGTTGAATTGACGAACTGTTGGACAAGCAAACGTTAAGTCAACAACTCATCAACTCAACAATTCGTCGATACATGAAATACTGCACACTTTTTTTACTTTTCTTCGTTTTTTCCGCACAAATATTTGCTTGTAGTTGTCGCCCTCCGTTAGCAATGACGGATATAGAATTTTTTAATGCCGATTTAGTATTTATTGGTAAAATTACTTATGTCAATGCTGACGAAGAAACCTACAAACGTACAGCTACATTTGAGATTATCAATCCACTGAAAGTAGTCGGAGATATGAAAACAATTGATATTGTAACACCATATCAATCAGCTACCTGCGGCTTGACTTTCCTTGAAGGTCAACTCTGGTATATCTGGGCAAGCAACGATGGCACGATGTATAGTTCTAATATATGTACACGTAGCCTGCGACTTGAGGAGGATGGTACTTCGGCTGTGCCACGCTATCAGGAAGATATGTTGGCAATTGCTCAATTTAAGCAGCAAAACGGCAAGCAAAACTTCGATACAAATACAGGCACAGGTACCGGAAAAATCCGAAATGGCTTCAAAGAGGGTTGTTGGAAATACTACAATCAAGACGGAGTGCTTGAAAAGAAATGTAAATTCAGAAAGGGAGTAGAGAAAAAATGCAAAACAATCGAATAAAACGCGAAGTTTCCAAATCAGAAATTTTTCAATTCATTTGTTTACTTTTTCGGACGATAAGGATATATTATTATTGAGGCAATGTTTTTCTAAGAATTTTTCTCAAAATAATTTATTATTAAAGATAATTTTTGCATATATTTACATTATAATAAAGATGTAAATATTCTACTTGGAAATTGGAATTTTGTTTTATTGATGCAACTTTTGACTATAAATTGCGTCTATATTAAAGAATGAAGACACCTTTCCGCTATTCCATCCCTATTTGAGTATTCTTTATATTTAATAGATAAATCCATAAAAACTTATTATTGAATACGATAACCATATTTAACAAACATTAAACCTAAATGGCAATCTTATTTTGTTGATTATTAGACAAATAGTTGTAAAATGCCACTGAAAAATTTGTAAAATTGCCTGAAAAAATGTATTTTTGGTACAACTTTTTCATGGAAATAGCAAATTGAGAAGTCAGACCATTTTATTGTATCTGACTTCTAACAATTTTTTGGAAACATTAAAGACCGGAGGATCTCGACTATATCCGGTCAGGCGAGATTTTTCGGTAAAAATCTCACAATAAAACATCAATTTTAAATTATGAAGATTTTAAAAACATTATTGGCTGCTTTAGTATTGACAGCAAGTGTATCTTTAGCTTTTGCGGCAGATGAGTTTGATGTCCGCTTTCACAATGCCACTTATGATGGCAATAAAGTGTATGTTGACATTCAAGTGAAAACCTCCAACTTAGGAGAAACATTTAACCTTAGTGAGCAAAATTACCGCTTTTCATTCAATGAGGAAGCTATTGCAAATCCGAGAATTGTACAAGAATTGCAGATTTCGGGTACGGTGAGCAACAGCTTTTACTCAAAACATTCTTTGAGAGGCTCAAAAGCCAATATCATTTCTTATAATGTTGAATTGGCAGGAGGCGAAGGCTATCTTTTGAACGACGATTGGGTAGGTGTCGGGCGCATCGCCTTTGATGTAGTAGACAATACGCAGTGCTTTGAATTGACTTGGCAAACTACCGACCAATTTCCTCCTACATACTTGGGCAAAGCTACCGAAACTAGCCGCACGGGTGCTAAAGGCATGACCTTCAACAACTTCCAAGATTGCGATATTTTCAATATTACTACCGATACAGGTAATGTGATTGATGATGTAGCAGGTTTTGATGTATATCCAAATCCTATAGTTGGAAATGAGCAGGTTAGCGTGACTTTTTCTGCTGACCAAGCACAAGACGCTACACTTATCGTAACCGATGTAACAGGTAAAACCGTCTACACACAAAAAATCAACCTCATCGTAGGTAACAACGTTCTTGTACTCAAGCACCGTAGCATCAATACAGGTACTTACTTCGTACAAATCCGCACAGGAAACGAAGTAACTGAAGCGAAGAAATTTGTTAAATTGAGCAGATAAAAGTTGATTTTTGATTGAGTGATTTTTGATGAATCATTCATCAAAGATTTCAATAAATAAAAAAGTCTTCATTTCCAATTTGGAAATGAAGACTTTTTTTTGTGTGATACCGTACGGCTGATGGTATTACTTTATTTTTGCAGCTTCTATCTTCTTTAAAATCTCTTCTGCTTGTTCCATTACGACAGCGTATTTTCGCAAATCGCCCGAACGCTGTACATCTCTGGCTTCCAACATTTTAGCTTCATATTCTTTCTGCAATTTTTGTATTGGGTCTTTTTTGAATAATCCGAACATATCCTTTGTATTTAATAATTATTAGAATTGATTTGAATGGAAACAACAACTTCTATAAAAAGTTGATTTCTACACAATTGTAAATTTTGCTGGTTTCCGAATGAACCCGTAATGACTGCTTTACAGGTTGACCGCGAATACCGTACAGGCGAATTTATTCGCCACGTAAATAATAAATTTAATTTGTAAAATATTTACTTACAATTTATTACAAATAACAATTACACTGCACTTGGCGATTGAAATCGCCTTTACGAGTTCGCGGTCAGCCTGTACAGACTGCGCTATTTACATTGTAGCATTTACCAATTCATTAATAAAAATAATATAGAGCAAAAACAGCATCATACCTTCCCATTTGGAGATTCTTTTGGTGAGGGTCATTATCACAAATAAGATAGATGCGCCCATCATAATCGGCAAACTGAAGTCAGTAGTATCCGGTATAATCAGTTCACCAAACAAAGCGGGAATACCCATCACAGCAAAAGTATTGAAGATATTTGACCCCAGTACATTGCCTACTGCCATTTCGGGATTGCCGCGTCGTGCTGCGCCGATACTAACGATGATTTCGGGAATAGACGTACCAAAGGCAACCATACTCAATGCCACGATGTCTGTACCAATGCCCATAATTTTAGAGATTTCGATGACTGCCTCTACGGTATATTTCGCGCCCGCCCAGATACCGATACCACCTCCAATAAGCATCAAAAACGTAATAGGTGTCAATGTAGGGCGTTCATCTTTTTCGCCTTCGCGGTCTGCACCAAAGGTATAAGCCAAGAAAATCGTCAAACCAAGCAGACATATAATTGCCTCTATACTGGTAAATACCTTGTCGGACAACATAAACCACAATAAAAACGCCGAACCAATAAACAAGGGCATATCAACATTAAGAATATCAAACTTAATGTCAATACGCTTCACAATAGCTGTCAATCCCAAAACGAGTAAAATATTAGTAATATTCGACCCGATAACATTACCGACCACCATCTCCGAGCTATTCTCCATCACTGCAAATATAGACGAAATCAACTCCGGCAAAGACGTTCCTGCTGCCACAATCGTCACCCCAACAATAAATGAAGGTATTCCCAATGCCAAACCGATTTTTTCGGCTGCCTTTATAAAAAAATCAGAGGCTTTGAGCAATACCGCCAAAGCCACCATAAATATACCTATCCACTGTAATAACATATGAAGTTTAAGTTTAAGTTTAAGTCTAAGTTACTTGGACTTGAACTTAAACCTATAAGGTTTTTGAAAACCCTTATAGGTTTTGACTATCCGATAATTTTGGGTGATTATGAAAGCGCGAAATTAAGTCCTTAGAAGTACGTCCGCAAATTTTATAGACTAAAAAACTATGGACTATCGACAAAAAACCCCGCATAGATAGCAAAACGCCTAAGCTCTTGCAAGAACTTAGGCGTTTTATTTCGACCGATAAAATCTAAGTAGAGAAAATTCATGAATTTTCTCTACTTAGATTTTATCGGTCAATTCCAAAAAACAAATTCCAAATTCCAATTCACCTTAAAGATGATTGGAATTTGGAATTTGTTCTTTGGAATTTCACACTAAAATGACCAGAGGTCATGCTCGAAGTTGAGCATACTTTCTTCGATTTTTTCTGCTTCAAAGAGAATATCTACACCGGCTTTATAATCCTGAATACGGCGGTCCATTACATTGGACTCTTTCCATACGTAGCTATCGAAAAAGCGCATTTCCAAGATGTCTTCCCAACTCATGCGTTGGGCATCATTGAGTGGATTGTAGGCTTCTTCGCGGGCAAATATCTCGCGACAATCGGGATAGTACGCCCAAAACATCGGATATTCAAATTTGAAATTACCGTTGTCGTCATATTCTTCTTTAAGCGGGGCAATACCCAAAATACGCACCTGCATCATGGAAGTTTCTTCGTCAAAAAACCAAACTTCTTTGATTCTGAAACGCTTGATATCTTCCCAGTTGAGTTCATTGCTGACCACCTTGATTTCTTCCTCGTAAGTATCCGGGTCGAAAGTCACGATGGTATCGCGCGAGCTACCCATCGAACTCACCTCGTCAATTTCGAGTGGCGTGGTGAATTTATCATCCAAAGTACTATACAGTTGTACTTCCCCCTCCGAAGCTGCTCCCAACAGGATATTGATAAACGGATTGTCGGGCCAAATGAACGTTTTGTTCATTTTTTCACGCACATCAATGATACGCCAGATGCGTTTTTCCCAAAATACGTCCGCCTCACGGATATGGTCGTAATTGAGCAATCTACGGTCACGAATGATTTCTTTATCATAAAAACCATCGCGCGGTATGTACTCGCTCGTACCACCGGATTCGGTAGGTGAGCTACTTTCATTGAAAACAGGTTGTGCTGTCAATGTTACTCCCGTAAGGACAGCTACCAAGCACAGCAATAATATTTGCAGGTTGATTTTCATTGTATTTTAATTTAGTGATTCGGTGACTGGTGATGAGTGATTGGTTGAGGAATTTCGCCACGCGAAATATTTTTACCACACTGTCACCTCCAACTGAATTTTATTGAACATCATTTGTTTGGGAATATGCCAATCTCATGCCATATTCCCAAACTTGTATTTTTACTTAATGTTTACAACCAAGTCGTTGATACGGCGACCTGCCGGGTCACCCGGGCATTTTGCTTTGATATTAGAGAAGTAATATCTGTCGCCGGGCTTAGCACGGTTAATCATCTCAACCGTCTTACCTTCGTATCTTCCACCTCGCTGTACGTGTAGTACCGCATCATTACGCTTTGGTACGTATGCAATCTCAAAGCCCATAATGTTACATTTCGCTTCAAAGTCGAAGTTTCTCAACTCTGCACGAATACCTTGATAAGCCTTGAACTCTCCCGTACCCATCGAGCTTTTGATGTCTTTAGCAATCAAAGCCACCGGGTCAGGAATACGCTTCACGCGGAAGGGGAAAGAGGTCGTTTCAACATCTGGTGCAGAAACTGTTACGTTTGCCGTATTGGTAGGCGTACTACATGTTACATTGTACTTACCACTACCGACTTTACTCATCGAACAACCGCCACCACTGACAGAGGCGTTAATTTTCGAGAAATCACCACCCGCAGCCACAGAAACAGGATTCGTCACACCGATATAGAATACATTCATTTTGTCGGCAGATACTGTTGCACCTGACTTAGTACCTACTGTGTACTTGAAGGTCTTTTTATATGTTTCTGACTTATTATTGAATGGATTGGTAACAGTAATACTTGCGGTATAGGACTGCTCGCCAAGACCACTTGGTGTTGATTTGTAAGTAGCTACACCTTCTCTTGCCGGCAATGAACTACCATTGACGCTAACATTTACTTTAGCTTGGCTAGATGCCGCACTCAGGAAAATATCTGCCTCATAGGTATCACCCTGCAATAAGTAAGTTTGCTTTGGCGAATTGACTACAACAAATTTGTCGAACTTAACAACCGTAGCACCAATTTTACTACCTAAATAGTTGATAATCATGTTACCAGAAGTATTGGCATCAGTTTTAAGTTTTGATAACGTTGGATAACAAGCCGCAACAGGCATATGGTCAAAGTTGAACTCTTCCCATGATTTACCATTCAAATTGGTCGTATCAATTTCGAGTGTCAATTTATTCTTTAAATCTTCAATCTCGTCAGCTTTGATATCAAGTGTTCTGTTGCCTTTCAGCTTATCCAAAACCTCAATTAACTTTTGCTTTGTTTCTGACACTTTTTGCTTGATCATCGGACCTTCAGCAGTTACAGATTCGCCTACCGGACCTTCATATCCATCTACAAAAAATCGAGTTGGAATTTCTTTATCTTTGAACCTTTCCGGCTTACCAAAATTTTCGTCCTCCGGGTCATCTATAATACCTCCGGCTGCATCGTCAAAACGACCTGTAACGTCATTTATGTAACCAGTGAATTCAGCAATAACACTTTGAATATCTTTTGCCGCAGGCACAAGCGGTTTATAGTCCGGTTTTTTCTTGACCGCTTCTTCCATAGACTCTATCTTTGCTGTGTTAGCATCTTTTACCACCAGATTTGTGCGTTCCAAACCATCACGGAATTTGAAGAAAGCATTGATAATCTCGGCAGAGACATTGAGTGCCAACATCGCTGTGAGGACGAGGTACATCAGATTAATCATAATCTGCCGGGGTTCCTTAGGAATAGACATATCTTATTAAGTTTAAGTATAAGTTTAAGAATAAGTTTAAACTCAAATTAAATTATTAAAATAATTCAAATGTAAATATCCAAAAACTTATTAGTTAGATAATGTTGATTCGTAACACAGACATTCCTGTCTGTGATGTCGGTAGCACAGACAAGAATGTCTGTGTTACGTTCACAAATCACTTATTCCCAAGATTGCCCATCGCCGACAAGATATTGCCATAGACAGAATTCAATGAACCTAAGTTCTTATTCAATGCGCCAAGTTGCTCTTTATATATGCGTGTATCTTCGATAGAATCGTTGATATTACCCATTGCTTCGTTAAGATTTGCGTAGAAATCGCTCATCTTTTTCACTTGCTCGCTGGTACCGGAGAAATCCACTTCTTGCAATGCTTTGAGTGAATTCATACTACCGGACATGACTTTCAACTCGCCCAACATACCTTCTAATTGACCTTCCATACGCTCTGTGTTGATGTCAAGGTTGGCACTATCACCACGCATGTGTTGAAGGTCTCCGCCTGATTTGTCGAGTCCCGGGTATAGTTTTTCCCAGTAATAATCTTTTTCAGGACCAATAAGTCCCAAGAAAAGGAAGATAAAAGCCTCTGTGAGCAGACCTGCAATGAGGAACTCACTGGCATAGGGCCAAGATTCGATTTTGAAAAGTGCTCCCACCATGATAAGTGCTGCACCAATACCGATGATTAAGTTTTTTAGGTATTTGAAACCATAAGAATGAACGAAACTCATTTTTTGCTCTGGATTTAATGCGTTATTCATTGAGAATTGAGAATCACAATTATTCTCATTATCCACTTTCAATTATAAATTGTCAGTTAAATAACGCACGTTAGTTAAAAGGAAAATTATAAAAATCAAAGGGTTTCGGTTACGACATTGATGTCGTTCCGATTTACCTATATTTTAAAATAAATTTTAAGCACAAGTTCAAGTGTCAATTACCAATTAATTTATAATGAATTAGTTAATTTTAAATGAAACTAATTAAATGAAATTTTTTGACACTTTTGTTATCGTAGGTTGGTTAAAAATGGCGGCTTGGTAGGTTAGGGTGTAGGTAAACTACTGACTCGTCGCCAATTCGATATAATTTTTGAGTTGGGCGGGTTGCGGATTATGAGTAAGAAACTCATAATTCGCAACTCGCCGACTCGCTAACTTTATTTAGTTATGAAAATCTCCGATAGCCTGACCAAGTACGGTGCGTACATTACGGAAGCCGATATAAGACTTTGCCGTATCTTGGTATTCCCAGTGGCGTGTACCTGTTTGGATGTAGAAAGCAATATCTTTCCACGAACCACCGCGAATGACTTTACGCTTCCATGCCTTAGGGTCGTCATCTTCGGCATCCATACGGATGTCAGGATTCATGTCATGTTGGAAAGAGTAAGCATTCTCAAAGTAAGATGAAGAAGTCCACTCCGCTACATTACCCGCCATATTGTAAAGACCGTAATCATTCGGGAAGTAGGCATCGCTACGTGCAGTATACATTGCACCATCTTCGGGATAGTTACCACGTCCGGGTTTAAAGTTTGCCAACAAGCAACCTTTTGCATTTCTCACGTAATACCCGCCCCAAGGATAGGGAGCCCAGTCGTGACCGCCGCGTGCAGCATATTCCCATTCCGCTTCGATAGGCAAGCGGAAATCTTCTGTGTTTGCCATACCTTTTTTATTGGCATGAGCATTGGCGTATTTCGTTCTCCAGTAAGCGAAGGCATTGGCGCGTTTCCAATCTACACCCACTACCGGATAATCGTCAAAAGCCGGATGGTTGAAGTAATTTCGTGTATAAGGCTCGTTGTATGAGTATGTGAAATCACGAATCCAAACCAATGTGTCAGGATAGATTTCCGTATTATCTTTTTTGATAAATTTGGTACGGTTTGACTGGTAGCGGTCATGTGCTGCTCCTTTCCAATCATACCACTGATATTCAAAAACGAACTTGCGGCTATCCATATCTACTCTGCCCGAAAAACGCTCATCTTCAGGATAGAACATATCTTCCAAGTCTTCAAAACGTTCCATGATATTGAGTTCCGAATCCCAATCAAGGCGTGTTTCACCGTTGGGCAACTCAATCTCGTAATCGCCCAACCATGTACGAGCGATAGAGTCGCGTACCCAATAGACAAATTGGCGATATTCGTTGTTGGTAATTTCAGTCTCATCCATGTAAAACCCCTGAATGGAGATGGTTTTTGGACGCTGCGTAAGCGTGAAGTTCACATCTTGGTCACTCGGACCGATGGTGAGTGTACCGGAAGGAACATATACCATACCGTAAGGGCTGGTAGATTTCCAAGTTGGGCGGTCGAGAACTCCTGTGAGTTGTCCGTTATCGCCCGATTTACACGCCCCTATGGTCAAGATAGTCATAAGAGCCAAGAAGAACTTTGAAAAATTTCTCATAATTCGCACCCGAATTTTTTTCGACAGTAATTTATTTTACGGTGGACGGTGGACGGCTGACGGTGAACGACAACTGACAAACGCCTTACTGATTTCATTCGCACAAACGAAATCATCCGCTTTTTTTCTGATACGGCAGACGATGTGTGGTTGACGGTGGACGGCAACCGATAAAAGTCTTTTAATTTCATTTACATAAACGAAATTGACCGCTTTTTTATTTTAAATAACTTTTGTGTTTTTTATAGAAAAACGCACAAATATAAGGTTGTAAATTTAATTATCCTGATAGTTATTGGGAAAGTTTGAGTTTAAATTTTATTTTTAATTACATTTATTTTAAAAACTGACAATCAATACATTAAGTGAATTTTAATTTAGTATTAATAATTTCAAATTTAATTTGGTATGATGAAATTATTTGAAATTTAATTAAAGATAAAATCATGCACATCAGTATTTTATACTATTTTTCAATGTAAAATTTGTTTTAAACTTATAGCAAAACTTAGTATCAAACTTTCTGACAAAATCAGATGAATCTTACTTTTCAGATTCATTATTTTTTTGAATTATTAAAAAATTAATCATTAATCGTTAATACATTAATCATTAAAAATAACGTGGGTTGTATATTGTTTTGGCGGGTATTTTGCCGCCTATTTCTTTTCTCAAATTATAATTGAGCAGAATCTCGTGTGAGCCGGTTTGGTAGCTGCTCAATCCGGAGAGCGACAAATCGTAGGCATACGCGAGGCGTATCTTGGGACTGATATTCATTCCCCCGAAGATGATGA
The DNA here is from genome assembly GCA_937967535.1 of uncultured Saprospiraceae bacterium. GTDB lineage: Bacteria > Bacteroidota > Bacteroidia > Chitinophagales > Saprospiraceae > JAHDEO01. The sequence goes on along the minus strand of CALCMV010000319.1, from coordinate 9,528 downwards.
GCGCATCAATTGTATTGCCATTGTAACCTCTAAACGATGTCCCTCCAAATATATTGTCATTCAACTTGGCTAAAATGGAGAAGTCTGCTTGTGTTTCCACTAAGTCAGATTTCACTAAAAGAGACGGCTGAATGAGCAATCCGTCACTTATGTTAAATCCATATATGGCAGTAGCAACATAGTGTCTTTTGAGTTGAATTTCGGTGGCAATCGTTGATTCGTAGCGAATCAATGATTCCGTGAGGTTGTTTGCTGCAAAGCCAATTTGGAATGTATTTGTCTGCAAATAAATTCCCGCCGTTGCTGTTGGTGCGATGGCACTTTCGATGCCTATCGGTATCAAATCGTCGTTGTGATTGATGGTTGCGCCTTCGTAATTGCCTTCGGGAGCGAGGAGTTTGCTGCCATCTAATGCTTTTTGCACGATACCGCCGCCGCCGCCGAGTGAGAGTCTTGCATTTTCCGACAGTTTCACCATATAATTATAAGATAGTGAAATGCTTGTATTTCGTTCTGCACCCTGCAAGTCATTTTCAATATTCAATCCTGCGCCACCACTTAGATATTGCCAAGGCAAATGCACATTAACGTGCTGTGTCAAAGGACTACCTTCCAAACCAAGCCATTGTTTGCGAAATACGCCCGTAGCACTCAAAGAGCCATCCATGCCTGCATACGCGACATTGGTATGATAGCCATCGAGCATATATAGGCTGTATTGTGGCATTTGTTGTGCCGACAAGGTAAACGCCAACATTAGGCAGCATGATATGGAAAGATTTTTTTTCATGTAAATGTAAAATGTAAAATACCAAATGTAAAAGGTAATCCCGATAGCTATCGGGAGTAGGACGCGAGTTCTTATTCGATTTATTATTTAAATAAAAAAGAAAAATGTTTGTACACGTATTACAAGCACTTTTACATTTATTATTTTACATTTTGAATTTTACATTTATAAAAGTAATACATTAACTATCAATCGGCTATCATGTATTGAATGGCGATTGTTTTTTAACTATTATTTAACGTTTCGATAACTTCTTTCAATGTTTCTACGGGTGCTTGGCAAGCATAATTTCGACAAATGTACGTGAGCGTTTCGTCCGCTTCGGCGTATTTTCCGAGTAGTAGCGGATAGTTTTCGTTTTCTTTCCGCACTGCCATGATGACTTTGTGCGGAATGTACTGCTCGTTGATTTGTGCAGCCATGTTTTCTGCGCTCTTACCTATAACGGCGATTTCTGCATAAGGATACACTTTCGCTGTAAGTGCTTCTGCCCATCGCCCAAATGAGGTCGGATAATTGACGATGGCATGGTGCATTTTCTGCAACATATTTTCCGCAAATTCCGTATAATCTTCCCGACCTATCATCAGCCCTAATCGTTGCAAATTACTGACCATCGTAGAATTGCCCGAAGGCGTGGCATTGTCGTAAATTTGTCTTTGACGTACAATGACATCCGTCTGATTATCAGGCGTATAGTAAAATAATTGATGCGTTTTATCAAAGAACTTTTCTATCACAAAATCGGTCAGTTGACCGGCTTTGTCAATGTATGTAGTATCAAATATAATTTCGTAAGCATCCAGTAAAGCAGCAATCAAAAAGGCATAATCGTCGAGAAATGCTTCGTATTTTGCTGTGCCGTTTTTGTAGGTGTGGTAAAGGGCTTGACTGCCCTCTGCTTGTTGAAATTTATTGAATATAAACGCCAGATTGTCTTTTACAATTTGGCGGTAAATGTCATGTTGAGTGGCTTCATAAGCCTTCGCAAATCCGGTACACATCAGCGCGTTCCATCCCAAAAGTATCTTATCGTCCAGCCCGGGTTTGATGCGTTCTTCGCGGTGTTGGAACAGTTTTTTACGAGACGTATTGAGTTGATTTCTTGTTTGTACGAAATCCAGCCCGTTTTGTTCTACATATTCTTTGAGCTGGTTGGTATAATGCAATATGTTATTTTCTTCCCAATTACCTTGTTCTGTTACATTGTAAAAGTGACAAAACAAATTAGCATTTTCCCCTATTACAGTTTCAATTTCTGATTTATCCCATACAAAAAATTTGCCCTCTACACCCTCTGAATCCGCATCTTGTGCGGCGTAAAAGCTACCTTCTTCGCTCATCATCTCACGCTGAATGTAGGTCAAGGTTTCTTCAATCGTAGTTTTGTACAATGGCTTTTTTGTGACTTTATAAGCATCAGCCAAAAGACGTACCAAAAGCGCATTATCGTACAACATTTTTTCAAAATGTGGCACCAACCACGCTCTATCCGTTGCATATCGCGCAAATCCGCCGCCGAGTTGGTCATAAATACCGCCTTGAATCATCTTGTCGAGCGAAAGTTCGACGTGTGCAAGTGCTTCGTGGGCATTAGAACCGGGCGTATTTTTTGTGTTGTGATAATATTTCAATAAAAAACTCAAGGACATCGTACCCGGAAATTTGGGCGCACTGCCAAAACCACCTTCCAAACCGTCGAACTGCGCTCTGATTTGGTAAAAAATATCGCGCAAGAGGTCGAAGTTTTCAGGGCGGCGGGCTGTGGTCGCTATTTTCTCGGTCAATGTGGTATCCGACTTTTCGAGATACGCCATGATTCGCTTGGCTTGGTCTTCTACGGTATCGCGTTTGTTGCAAAAAGCATCCGACATTGAGTGCAAGACTTGCATCCATGAAGGACGTTGGTATTTTGACACAGGAGGGAAGTAAGTTCCCCCATAAAAAGGACGTGCATCGGATGTTAAAAAACAGTTAAGTGGCCAACCACCTGCTCCTGTCAACACTTGTACGGCATCCATGTATATCGCATCTATATCGGGGCGTTCTTCGCGGTCAATTTTTATATTGATAAAATGCTCATTCATATACGCCGCCACCGCTTCATCTTCAAAAGATTCGGATTCCATAACATGACACCAATGACAGGCAGAGTACCCTATGCTAACGAGAATAGGTTTGTTTTCCGCCTTCGCACGTTGTAAGGCTTCTTCGCCCCAAGGATACCAATCAACAGGATTGTGGGCGTGTTGGAGAAGATAAGGGCTGGTTTCGTGGATGAGACGGTTTGACATTTTGCAAAATTAAGGAAATGGAACGCAGATTCAGCAGATTAAACGGATTTTTGCGGACTTTGTTAGTTGAGTGTGTTCGCCAATTTTGAATTTTGAATGAAAAATTTTGAATGATAAAAAATGTTTAATTTATTAATTAATAATTATCAGTAAAAAACAAAGTGAAATTTAAATTAATTTGTTATTCAAAATACATAATTCAAAATTGAGTAAATAAATTATTAATTTAAATATATTATTTGCAAAAACTTAATATAATGAAAGTCAGCAATTCTTTAAGTATTGATAATAAATTAAAAATACATTTTAAAAAATATTTATTTGAATTTTATAATCAAATTTTTTAGCAAAATACCGTTATAAATCATTTTGATAGTAAATTTTATAAAAAACTGATTATCAGTTAATTAGGAATAGGCGCATCGCGTCGGCTCTCTTTGTAAAATCTCGACACTTAAACATCCTAAAGGCGCGTCGCGTCGTCACCCTTAAAACGTAAAAATCAAGGGTGCCGCAGCTACGCTGCTTAGAAGGAGATAAGAGCGTTGTCGTTACAAATGGGGTCGGTGCTACTGCACCTTTATTTTATTTTTGCCCTAAAATAGCATCTAAATCTTCTATAAAAATTTGGTAATCAGTTATTTATACTATTAAAAATTAAAATTATTTTGGTAATATGCTCTAAAAGTGATTAGAAAATTTACACATAAATTAAATAATAAATTGTCATGTAAAATGATAGATATTATTTTTATTAACATATTTTAAGCTGATTATCAAAACTTAAAGAACTGCTGAATGAAAGTACAAGTTTATCCCGTATATAAAAGAAATGGTTGATGTTCAAATTGTGTTGGAGGATTCGCTGTAAAATGATAAGGGCGCATAAAAAATCCCGACAACATATGCTGTCGGGATGTCAAAATTTATTGATTAGTTAGATGTATATTTTTGAAAATTCCAAAATCCAATTATACATTTTCAGTTGGAATTTGTTATTTATTATTTGGAATTTTTATTTGATTGCTGTAAATATAAATCAATTGCCATCGTCATTGAAGGGGCTTCGGGGACGGGTGCAGCTATGTTGATAGCAAGTTTTTTATCTACAATGGCTTTGCTAGTCAATTTGCCGAAAGCAGCGATGCGCGTTTCGTTTTGTTTGAATCCGGGAAAATTGTGATAAAGCGATTCGATGCCTAAAGGACTGAAAAAGACCAACATATCGTAGGTAATATCACTCAAATCAGAGAGGTCGCTCGCTACGGTGCGGTACATCATGACTTCTTTGAAATCGAACTCGTTTTGCGTCAAATATTCTACGACTTTTTTGCTGCCAAGATTGGAACAAGGTAAAAGAAATTTCTCTTTTTTCTTATGCTTGTTCAATTGGTCTTTGAGGTCGAGAATGGTACGTTTTCCGAAAAATACCTTGCGTTTGCGATACACAATGAATTTTTGCAGATATAATGCCACCGCTTCTGACAGGCAAAAATATTTGGTGTCAGCCGACATCTTGATACGCGCATCCTCGCAGGTACGAAAGAAATGCTCTATCGCATTTTTACTCGTAAAAATGACCGCCGAGTAGTCTATCGGGTTCACTCTTTGCCTTCTGAATTCCTTCATAGGCAAAGGTTCTACCTGAATAAACTGTCGGAAATCAATTTTGATTCCGTACTTCTCCTCCAAATCGTGGTAGGGAGAGCGTTTATTCTCCTCCGGTTGAGGTTGTGAAATGAGAATCGTCTCTACTTTCTTATATTTTCCGTTCTTTGATTGACTCAAGCCTATACTTCTTTGGTAAATAATTTTGAATGAGTGTCCCGATTAGCTATCAGGATGAATTTTATATAGTTAAAAAATTAATATAATTATAAAAAATTCAAATGGTCACATCTTCAATATTCTTTATGTTCATTAATTCGGTATATTCGTTATTTTTATTATGCGAAATTTATGTTTTTCAATAAATTACACATAATTAGAAATATGAATTTTTTATCGAAAACCCTTATTAATTTTTACGAAAAATACCTAAGCATAAAGGCTCAGAACTTTTACCAAAATCAATACAGGGGCGATTTCGACGGCGCAAAGGTACAAAAAAAAGTGGAATTTATGTGCAGACAAAAATTTCCCGCTAATCATGAATCCTCTAATTGACCGATATATGTATACCAACAAAATCACTGCCAAACCTCCAAATAAGGCGATTTTTTTGAGTGGGTCGGGCGCAAAAGCCGCTACAATGATAAAAGGTAAGAGTGTAATACCCAAGACTTGATTGAATACTGCAATCATATAATTGTACATACTCAATTCTTTATCAAAAGGCATTATCCAACCAATAATTCGCAAGAATGTGTGCCGCGCAAATATCAAAACCGCCACAAATGCCATACAAATCAATGCAGAATAGATACTCCCCGTCAATGCAGGTACGCCAAAATACCAACCCAATAAATATAAAAAAGCCCCGACACTAATTGCATACAATATATATGCAAGGATGTACATGGTAGAAAGTCGTCCTTTTTGCGAACGAAAATTAAAATTAAGGATATTTTGGTTGGTAAATGAGCGCATGGTACGCTGCAAATCTGTACCATGTGCCGTATTGAGTATCGCCATCAAGACGGCAAGTATCAAGACGATGCCGCCCATCCAGATATTGGGTATGGGTTCGGAATCTTCGGGCGAGTGAATTTCAGCTTGCTTGTTTGCATTGGTGTTTCTGATGGAATTATGCTCGGCAATTTTTTCAAATGGATTGTCGCTGACTGCCAGCAGGCTATCAAGTATCGTGCTGTCGGCAGTCATTTTCAGGGAATCAATAATGGCTATACGTTCCGGCAATTCAAAGGGATTGACCTCACTGTGTTGTGCCAAGATAATTTGGCTGCAACAAAGCAATATCCATAGAAAAGTTATTTTTGAAAATTGACCGAACATATATTAAGTGGAAGTACAAGTTTATCCCGTACAGTTGTCGGGAAAGTTTAAGTTTAAATAAGTAATTCATTTTCAATGAATTATCATAATTAAAAGTGTCGTTTAGTTCAGCCCAACCACTTACTGACGATTTTAAACGTCAGGTAAGTTTTATTTTTTATTACTTGACGGCACAAGTCATCAGTACGGTCACAAAAATAGCTTTTTTAAAATCATTCAAAAAATCAAAGCCAATAAAACGCAACAATAAGTATGCACTTGGACAATTGAAATTTAGATTTCAGGCTGTTTATTGTTTCAAAAAATCATCTGAATGGCGTACTACTTCTCCTGAAAAGGGGTCGAGGCTGTTGTATTCGAGCGTCATAGAATTGTCAGCCATTTCAATGATGTCGTACAAGCCTTCGGTACCAAATTGAATCTTTTCATCACTTTCTACCAAAGTCCAATTGTCTTCTATATCGTCAATCGGCGAACCATCTTCTTCAAATTCTTCGATGAGTACCGTACCATCATCTCTAAATTCAAATCTGCGAAAATCTGCATTTGTCACTATATTACCGTCTTCGCGATGTACTACCGATTCCCAATCACCAAGAATCAATACGTCGCGGGGTATGATGTCTTCAGGTCCATTTGATGAGTCGCCGCAAGCTGCGAATAACAAAAGCATTGTAAAAACCGGCAGGATGTATTTTATTTTGCTCATAGCTAATAATTTGGTGATGTTCGACAAAATATATTTAACGTAATACAAGAGTTGCAAGGCGAATTTCTTTAAAGTTGGGTGTTTGGGACATCAAAAATCCGCATTTCATAAAAATATTCGCCTTGTAACTATTCCATATTTTGCTCGAACACTACTAATAGTTTGGAGACGCAAGATAAGAAATATGAGTTAAGAAACATAAGATATAAGCCATGAGAATTACTTCTCTCGTCTTTGGTCTTTCATGTCTTCTCTCTAAGCTCTCGTCTCACATCTGATTTGTTAATATTTCCTTAACGGCAAGGAAGAATATTTTATTGCGTTTGAGAGAGGTGAGAGGTGAGAGGTGAGAGGTGAGACGAGAGAGATGAGAGGTGAGAGGTGAGAGGTGAGAACAAGAGATATGAGATGAGAGATATGAGATGAGAGATATGAGACGAGAGATATGAGAGAGTTACTTATTATTCTCGTCTCATGTCTCGTATTCTCTCGTCTTATCTCTCTCGTCTCGTATTCTCTTGTCTCACCTCTCTCGTCTCTTGTTCTCTCGTCTCACCTCTCAAACCTCTTTCATGCTCAATGTGATGCGGTTACGTTCCAAATCCACATCCATTACTTTGACCTCTACGTGTTGGTTCAATTTTACGATGTCATTTGGGTCTTTTACAAATTTATTGGCTAATTGGGAGATATGCACCATTCCGTCTTGCTTGACACCAATATCGACAAAGCAACCGAAATTCGTAATATTCGTCACAATGCCCGGTACAATCATTCCAATTTCTACATCATCTATTTTTTTGATGCCTTCGGCAAATGAAAACGTCTGCGCTTCACCGCGTGGGTCGAGTCCGGGTTTTTCGAGTTCTTTTAGAATGTCTTTTAATGTGGGCAAACCAAAAGTGTCCGTCACATATCTTTGAATATCAATTTGTTGTCTTGTTTCTTTATCTTCAATTAAATCCTGTACCGAACAATTTAGGTCTTTTGCCATTTGCTTGACTATCGGATAACTTTCAGGGTGAACGGCTGTATTATCAAGTGGATTTTTGGCATCGCGAATGCGTAAAAATCCGGCGGATTGCTCAAAGGCTTTCGCGCCCATACGAGCGACTTTCTTGATTTGGGTGCGGCTGGTAAATGCGCCATTTTCGGTACGATAATCGATTACATTCTGCGCCAATTTGGGACCAAGACCGGAGACATAAGTGAGCAAATGTTTGCTCGCCGTATTGAGGTTCACCCCTACCCTATTCACGCTACTTTCGACAACTTCATCGAGTTTTTTCTTCAATAAATTTTGATCCACATCGTGCTGATATTGACCTACGCCGATGGATTTTGCATCAATCTTTACCAACTCTGCCAATGGATCCATCAATCGCCGACCAATCGACACTGCACCGCGTACTGTCACGTCTTTATCGGGAAATTCTTCCCGCGCTACCGCCGATGCAGAGTAAACGGAAGCCCCATTTTCATTGACCATAAATATCTGCATATCATTGTCAAATCGGGCTTCATTGACCAATTGTTCCGTTTCGCGCCCGGCAGTGCCGTTACCGATGGCAATGGCTTCGATTTCGTATTTGTCGGCGAGTTCCATGAGGTGGCTCATGCTTTTGAGATACTCGCGCTGCGGTGGGTGGGGAAATATCGCTGTGTGATGCAGCAGCGTTCCTTGTTCATCCAAACAGACGACCTTACAGCCCGTCCGAAATCCGGGGTCAATCGCCATAACGCGCTTCTGACCAAGCGGCGAAGCCAAGAGCAATTGGCGCAGATTTTCGGCAAAAACGCGAATGGCTTCAATGTCAGCTTTTTCTTTGGATAAATTACGAAATTCGGTTTCGATACTGGGTTGAATGAGGCGTTTATAAGCATCTTTTACAGCGATTTCAACTTGCGCTGCGGCAGCGGAATTATTTTCTACAAACATCCGCGTGAGTCCTTCAAAAGCACGCTCCTCCTCTGGTGCAATGCCTACTCTCAAAATGCCTTCATCTTCTGCCCGACGAATCGCTAAGAGTCTGTGTGACGGGCATTTACGCAACGGTTCTTCAAATTTAAAATAATCGCGGTACTTCGCGCCTTCTTCCTCTTTTCCTTTTACGAGTTTGGTTTTTACTGTGGCATCTTTTTCAAATAAACGGCGTGTGCGATTGCGTACTTCGGCATCTTCGCTGACGCGCTCGGCGATGATGTCGCGTGCGCCTTGCAGGGCATCTTCGATGGTCGTGACTTCATCGGTGAGGAAGGCTTCGGCGCGGAGTTCGATGTCGCGCTCGCGTTGGTCGAAAATGATGTCGGCGAGGGGTTCGAGTCCGCGCTCGCGGGCTTTGGTAGCGCGTGTTTTTCGTTTGGGTTTGTAGGGTAAATATAGGTCTTCGAGTTCGGTGATGGTGTCAGCTTGTTCGATTTGTCGGCGGAGGTCGGGGCTGAGTTTGCCTTGCTCTTCGATGGTGTTGAGGATGGTTTCTCGGCGTTTGTCCATTTCCTGCAATTTGTGTAGCAGGTCGCGGATTTCACCGATTTGTACCTCATCCATGCTGCCTGTCAATTCTTTTCGATAACGGGCAATGAAAGGAACTGTGGCACCGTCATTGAGTAGGGTGATGGTGTTGGCTACATTTTTTGGGCGGAGCTTGAGGCGTTTGGCTATTCTGTTGTGCATTGAATGATTTTTGATTTTTGATTTTTGATTTTTGATTTTTGATTTTTGATTTTTGATTTTTGATTTTTGATTTTTGATTTTTGATTTTTGATTTTTGATTTTTGAT